>JAHAYB010000275.1 GCA_018384835.1 Comamonas sp. | reverse complement strand
TGCAGGTGGTCGGCATATTCCTCGGCCAGCAAGGCAATGCGGTCGTGCTCTAGGCGGTAGATTTTTTCTGCCCAGCGTGCGCCTTCGGGGATATGGGGCAGTAACTGCTCATTTTCGATACGGATATGCGCCAGCAGCGCCACCTGCCATTGCTGATAGAGCTGCTGGGCATGGGCAAAATCTGCGCCCACCACAGCCAGCAGGTGCTCCATGAGCAGCTCTTCAATGGCGGTGTGCTGCTCTTCAAAATAAAGCCTGTGTTTGTCCATCTGCCTAGCCCTATCCCTGGTTTGCTTGCTGGGCTGTTTCTTGGGCTTTTTTTGCGGCAATTTCGCGTAGTGCGTTAGCAAACACCTCTACAGGTTGGCCGCCTTGCAGCAGATAGCGCCTTTCCACAATAGCGGCAGGCACTGACTGTATGCCTAGCTGCTGGTAATAAGCTTGGCGCTGGCGTATCGCATCGGTGTATTCGTCACTTTCTAGCACTGCCTGGGCGCGGGCGGTGTCTAGCCCCAGCTCGCTGACTAGACGCAGCAGCAGCGCATGGTCACCAGGGTTTTCTCCGTGGGTGAAGTAGGCGGTAAGCAGCGCCTGCTTCAATGCCAGTTGCTGGGCGCTGCTGCCCTCTTCCTGCAACCAGTGCAGCAGGCGATGGGCGGCAAAGCTGTTATAGGTGTGGGTACGCTCACCAAAGTGAAAGCCTAGCTCGGCTCCGCGCTGGGCAATTGCGGCCTGGTTTTGCGCTAGTTGCTCGGGGCTAAGGCGGTATTTACGCCCCAGATAGGCCAGAATTTCTTCGCCCTGCGGCCCCATATCGGGGTGCAGCTCAAAGGGCTGCATATGCCAATCCAGCGCAATGCCCTCCTGCTTGGCAGCTTGCAGCAAGGCGTGCAGGCCAATGGCACACCAGGGGCAAACAATGTCAGAGACAAAATCCACCCGCAAGCTGGGCGGTGAAGCGGATGAAGTGGATGGCAAGGCTTGGGTGGGTGGTGTGCCTAGGTGGCTCATAAGCGGCTTCTTTCATCATCGGAGCGAAAAGCGTCAACTCTAGCAAGTACCGGCTAGTGCTGACTTGCGGGTTTTTATCATCGCTAGCATAAGCATTGATTGTTAGGGGCTTACCCCGGCTGCGACAATCGCCGCCATGTTCAGCATATCCATTCAAACCGAAGATTTTGATGTTTCCACCGAGCTAGCCGCCTTGCGTGCTGGTCAAGCGCAGGTGGGCGCGGCCTGCTGCTTTGTGGGCTTGGTGCGTGACCGCAATGCGGGCGATAACGTCTCTAGCCTAGAGCTGGAGCATTACCCCGGCATGACAGAAAAAAGCATTGCTGAAATTGTGCAGCAAGCACAACAACGCTTTGGGCTGGAGGGGGCGCGGGTGATTCACCGCATCGGCCTGCTGGCTCCTACCGAGCAGATTGTGCTGGTGGCTGTTACCAGCGCCCACCGGGGCGAGAGTTTTGCCGCTTGCGAGTTCATCATGGATTACCTCAAAAGCCTAGCGCCATTTTGGAAAAAAGAGCAAACCGCCCAAGGCGCACGTTGGGTTGATGCCCGTGAAAGTGACCAAGCCGCCTTGCAGCGTTGGCAATCAGAGGGCAGCCACCGTGTCAGCTAAACGGCTATGGCAACAGCTATCGCCCATGGTGCTACTGCGCCTGTCTATTGGCGTGGCGTTGCTGACCATCGTCCTCAAAATGGGCGCTTGGTGGTTCAGTGGCTCGGTGGGGCTGCTCTCGGATGGGCTGGAATCGTTCGTCAACCTAGCCGGTGCGGTGTTTGCCTTGTGGATGCTCACCATCGCCCAGCGCCCGGCAGATACAGGCCATCCCTTTGGCCATAGCAAGGCGGAGTATTTTTCTTCTGGCTTTGAGGGTATTTTGATTATCGGCGCTGCCCTGGCCATCGTGGTTGCGGCGGTGTTGCGCCTGCGCCATCCCCAGCCTTTGCAGGCGCTGGGCTGGGGCATGGGGCTGTCGTTGTTAAGCGCACTCTTTAACGGGGCGCTGGCGCTGGTCATGCTGCGTGCAGCGCGGGTACACCAGTCGGTAGCGCTAGAGGCCGATGCGCGGCATTTGCTCACGGATGTCTGGACCTCTGCCGGTGTGCTGCTGGCCTTGGTGGGGGTGTGGCTTACGGGCTGGCTGTGGCTGGATGGGGCGGTGGCGCTTTTAGTGGCTTTGCATATCCTCAAAGAGGGCGGGGCGCTGGTGTGGCAAGCATCGCAGGGGCTGATGGATGAGGCGCTAGAGCCTACGCAGTTGGCCGCCCTAGAGGCAGTGCTCCAGCGCCATAGCCAAGCCCATCCCGGTATTTATTTTGATGCCTTGGCCACACGCAGCGCTGGGCAGCGCAGCTTTGCCCAATTGCACATGCACCTGCCCGCACAGTGGAGCTTGGGCAAGGCCGCCACTTTGCGCCGCCAGGTGGAGGAAGATTTAATGGCCGCTGTGCCCGGCTTGCAAGCCACCCTGGAGATACTGCCCCAGGGGGTAGAGACGGCATTTGAAAAGTCTTTGAAAGGGCAGGCTGGCACCCCAGCTACCAGCACCAGCCGCAACAGCCCTATTGAGCCTTAAACCTCTACAGCCTATTAGCTGGTAGGTGTTTCATGCACACCGCCTGTACTGCTAATGCTGTGGTGAGCGTCAGCCCCCTCTACCCACTTACGCACCCGCTCGGCATCGCCCAAGCGGCTGGCCGTGCCCACCGAGTCTAAAAACACCATGATGAGCTTGCGCCCGGCCACCTCGGCTTGCATGACAAGGCAGCGTCCCGCCTCTGAGATATAGCCGGTTTTTTGCAGGCCAATATGCCAGTTCTCGTTACGCACCAAGCGATTGGTGTTGTTGTATTGCAGGCTGCGGCTGGCTAACTCCACCTGTGCGCCCTGAGAGGTCGAAAAATAGCGCAACGCCGGATTGGCATGGGCCACATTGACCAAGGTGGCCAAATCTTTAGCGCTTGACTGGTTGCTGCTAGAAAGACCCGTAGGCTCAACAAAGCGGGTATCGGCCATACCTAGCAGACCGGCCTTGGCATTCATTTGCTGCACAAACACCCCCAGACCGCCCGGATAGGTACGCCCCAAGGCATGGGCTGCACGGTTTTCGCTAGACATCAAGGCCAGATGCAGCAGCTCTTGGCGCGTTAAGGTGGTTCCCACTGGTAGGCGCGAGGCGCTGCCCTTGAGCGTGTCCACATCTGCCTGGGTGATGGTGATGTATTCATCCATTGGCAGCCCTGCCTCGGTAATGAGTAGGCCCGTCATCAGCTTGGTGATAGAGGCGATGGGCAGCACTGCTAGCTCGTTTTTGCGCAGCAAGACCTCTTTGGTGTCTTGGTCCATCACGTAGGCAACGCTGGACTTCAAATCCAGCGGGTCGCTGACATGGTGCAGCCCGGCCATCTGCCCAAAAGAGAGACGCGCCGGAACGACAGGTCTGCTTGCTACTCTGGCTGGCTGGGCGGCTCTGGTTTTTTTGGCAGTGGTTTTTGCGGCGGTTTTGCGTGCCACGGGCTTTTTGGCAGCTTTGGTGGTTTTTGCTGCCTTGGCTGTGGCGGCTGGCCGTTTTTTGCTGCTGGTTTGCGCTTGTGCCTGGGGTAGGGTGAAGGCTAAACCCAAGCCTAATAAAGCAGCGCCTACAGCGTGTGCTAGTTGCCTCCATAGCGGCCTTGTTTGGCCGGTGTTGATGGTGGCGGTGATGGTGGTGGCGGCCACTTCCAGCCCTAGAGGCTGGTGTTTGATCTTTGCGCCTAAGCTCACAGGCGACTCCCCAAAAATCATGACAAGAGTAAAAAGCGGGGCAAGCGCTGTGCTCGCCCTCGCAAAAAGCCAAAATTATATGGCGTTAGCACCTTGGGCAGGTACGCTGTCAGCAGTGCTATGGAGTTTGTTCAGGGCATTCAGATAGGCCAGTGCTGAGGCCACAATCACATCCGGGTCTGCACCCACGCCGTTGACGACGCGGCCAGCGCGTTGCAAGCGTACGGTCACTTCCCCTTGGCTTTCGGTAGAGCCGCTGATGGCGTTGATGGAGAACAGCATCATCTCTGCGCCGCTTTGCACCTGGCTTTCAATGGCTTTGAAGCAGGCATCCACAGGGCCGTTACCGCTAGAGCTGGCCTTGACTTCTTGCCCTTCGCGGCTAAAGACCACGGTGGCCTGGGGCTGTTCGCCGGTTTCACTGTGCTGCTCCAGCGAGACAAAGCGGAATACATCCTCGGGGGTGTTGCTGCTTTCCATCTGCACCAAGGCGAGGATGTCTTCATCAAAAATCTCGCTCTTGCGGTCAGCCAGTTCCTTAAAGCTGGCAAAGGCGGCGTTGATGGCGGCTTCGCTTTCCATCTCTACGCCTAACTCTTGCAGGCGCTGCTTGAAGGCGTTGCGCCCCGAGAGCTTGCCCAGCACGATTTTGTTGGCGCTCCAGCCCACATCTTCGGCGCGCATGATTTCGTAGGTATCACGCGCTTTGAGCACGCCATCCTGGTGGATGCCGCTGGCGTGGGCAAAGGCATTCGCGCCAACTACAGCCTTGTTGGGCTGCACCACAAAGCCGGTGGTCTGGCTGACCATGCGGCTGGCGGGCACGATTTGCTCGGTGGCGATATTTACATCCAGGCCGAAGTAGTCGCGGCGAGTTTTAACGGCCATCACTACTTCTTCTAAAGCGCAGTTACCGGCACGTTCGCCCAAACCGTTGATGGTGCATTCCACCTGACGCGCTCCACCAATTTTCACACCCGCCAAGCTGTTGGCCACAGCCATGCCCAGGTCGTTGTGGCAGTGAACGCTCCAGATGGCTTTATCGCTATTGGGCACTTTTTCGCGCAGGCTTTTGATGAAGTTGCCGTACAGTTCAGGGATGGCATAGCCCACGGTGTCGGGGATATTGATGGTGGTTGCGCCTTCGTTGATGACCACTTCACAGACACGAGCCAGAAAATCCAAATCGCTGCGGTAGCCGTCTTCGGCACTGAACTCAATGTCATCGAGCAGATTGCGGGCAAAGCGCACGCTGCGCTTGGCTTGCTCCAACACCTCCTCGGGAGACATGCGCAGCTTTTTCTCCATGTGCAACGGGCTGGTGGCAATAAAGGTGTGAATACGGGCGCGGTTGGCATCCTTGAGCGCCTCTGCCGAGCGCGAAATATCGCGGTCATTGGCACGGGACAGAGAGCAGATGGTGGAGTCTTTGACGGCGCGGGCAATGGCTTGCACAGACTCAAAGTCGCCATTGGAGGCGGCGGCAAAGCCGGCTTCAATCACGTCCACGCGCAGGCGTTCGAGTTGGCGGGCAATGCGTACCTTCTCGTCGCGTGTCATAGATGCACCGGGCGATTGCTCGCCGTCGCGCAAGGTGGTGTCAAAAATAATCAAACGGTCGCTGCTCATGGTAGGCATTCCTTTGGCTAGGTAGAGAAAAAAGAAAGGTAGAAAACAAAAAAGCCCGTGCGGTGGGGCTACGGGCTGTGTGAGAAGTCTTCAGAGTTGTTGCGCGTGCGCTACCGCTCCTGCCCGTTGGACATGGTGTTTAGGTTTAGTAGCAGATGCGCAAGGGGGAAAACTCTCATGCGTGGCACTCTAGCACAATTGCGGGGGGTGGATTGGCTTAGGGGGCTGAGGTTCAGTCATCTTTTGGCAGTTGTTCGTATGCTTAGTCGCTGCCCGCTCTGGGGTTAGGTTAATCCTGCTCATGCTCCATCAGCAGATAGGTGTTGTAGGCGTTCATGCGGTTGGCGGCATCGAATAGGGGCAGGTGCTCAAACTCTGACCAGTCGGTTGCGGCGTAGGCTTCGTCAAACGGGGTCATGTCGTAGGCGGCCTTGCCCATGGTTTGACGCAGGTAGAGCAGATAGTCGCGGGTGAGCTGCATGTCCTTACGCGCCTCGGTAGAGACGGGGCCGTGGCCGGGGATGATGACCTCGGTATCAAACTTCAGCAGTTTCTCCAGCCCCTCTATCCAGCTACGGCTGTCGGCCTGACCGACAAAGGGGATGCGGCTGCGAAACACCAAGTCCCCCGCATACAGCAGGCGCTGCTTGGGCAGATAGACGGCTAGGTCTTCCGGCGTGTGGGCGGGGCCAAGCAGCTCCAGTTGCAGCTCGGTATCGCCCACTTGCAGGCGTTGGCTGCCTTCCAGCCATTGCGTGGCCTGCACCAGGCGGGTTTGGGCATCGACCCAGGGCGCGAGTTCTTCACGCGAGGCTTCCAGGCGCAGTTGGGCGGTTTCTGCGTGTAGGTATTCACGCCCGGCTTGGTGCGCCAGAATTTGTGCGCCCAAATCGGCAAAAACTTGCAGGCCATAAACATGGTCAGCGTGGTAGTGGGTAACCACCACATGGCTGACTTTTTTATCCGTGACCTTGGCAATTTCTGCCAGCAGGCGCTTGGCCAGGGCGGGCGAGCCTAGGGCATCAATCACCACTACAGATTCCGAGGTGACGACAAAACCCGCGTTGGAGATAAAGTTCTGGTTCTCTGGAGAGCCTAGGGCGGACAAGCCTTCCACGTAGTAGCAGCCGGGTGCTACCTCACGTGCCTGCATGGGTGGTGGGGTGAATTGGGCGGGGCTTTGCTTGGGGGCAGCCTGTGCCAAGCCGTGTTGCAAACCTGCTGCGCTGGCCGCACCAGCAACTGCCCAGGCGGCAGTGCGCTGTAAAAACTGACGACGACCCAAGGCCGAAGCAGAAAGCACAGAGGGCGAAAAGAAAGAGGGGGCATGTGTGTTCATGCCCCCATTCTGTAATAAACCGCGCCGCTTATAGAGCAAAGCGGGTCAAGCTATCAGGGTTTTAGCCGTTCAAGCGCTCTGCCACCCAGGCAGCCACGCTTTGCAGCGCTTGGGGCAAGGCGGCGGGTTGGGTACCGCCAGCCATCGCCATATCGGGCTTGCCGCCGCCTTTGCCGCCGACTTGGCTAGCAACAAAGTTGACCAGCTCACCGGCTTTGATACGGGCAGTTTCCGCCTTGGTCACGCCGGCGGCCAGTTGAACCTTGTCGCCATCCACAGCGGCCAGCACGATGGCGGCTTGCCCCAGTTTGTCTTTGAGCTTGTCCATGGTGTCACGCAGGGTTTTGGCATCTGCGCCGGGCAGGTTGGCGGCCAGAACCTGAATGCCGTTGACGGCCACGGCTTGCGATAGCAGCTCATCGCCCTGGCTGGAAGCCAGCTTGCCTTTTAAGGCGGCAATCTCTTTTTCCAGCGCTTTGACTTGCTCTAGCG
>JAHAYB010000260.1 GCA_018384835.1 Comamonas sp. | reverse complement strand
ACAGGGCCGGGGTTGGGGGCGCTGGGGCCAACGTCGAATTACGCGGTACTTAGCGATTTTCAAATTGCCGTGTGTACGCTGGCCATGCTGTTGGGACGGCTGGAGTTTTTAAGCGTGATGGCGTTGCTGGCACCGGCATTTTGGCGGCGGTGATGGGAGTAAATACGCTCCTACTTCTGGCTGGCCTGCTCTTTGAGCTTGCTCTGCATCTCGCGCAGGCGGGTGTTGATGATGGAGGCTTCAATATGGTCAGCCGCTGCGCCGCTGCGCTGCGCCAGGGTTTGCGCGGCTTTGAAGCGGTCTAGCGCGGCGCTGTAGTCGTAAATAGCCACTTGCGCCTCGGCCTGGGCGCGTAGGCTGCGCAGGGGTTGGCCTGCGGCCTGCCAGGCTTGCGCCAGCACTTGCCAGGCTTGGGCATCTTGCGGGTGCAGGCTGACCCAGGTTTGCAGCGGCTCGGCGGCTTCTTGCGGGCGTTGCAGGGCCAGCAGGGCGCGGGCTTGCAGCAGCAGGGCGGGGCGCTGTGCCTCGGGGTTGGCGGCAGTTTTGGGCAGTGTGGGCGCTTGGCGCAAGGCTTGCAGGGCGGCCTGGGGCTGCTCATTGGCTAGCGCCAGCTCGGCACGCAGCCAGGCACTTTGGCGCAGGGCTGCCGCCTCGGCCTGCTGGCGCTGGAGCAGTTCTTCCAGCCGCTGGGCGTTTTTATCAGCGGCCTGGGGTTGGCGCAGTTGTTGCTGCGCTAGCGCGGCGGCGTAGAGGATGGCGGCTTGCTCCTTGGGCGGGCGCTGCGCCCAATCACTGCCTTGGCTACCTTGGGCTTGCTCTGCCCATTGGCGCAGGCGGTCAATGCCGGGCTGGCTTAAAACCCGGGCGCGGGCGGCCATCAGGGCGTGTTCGTAGCTACCGGTGAGCGGCTGGGCGGGGGCATCAGGCGGCAGGCGCGATTGCATGTCGGCAATGCGCTCGCTGGTCAGGGGGTGGCTGCGCAGGTAAGGCCAACTGCCGTTGTCGTTCAAGCGGCTGGCTTGTTGCAGTTTGTCGAACATGCTGGCAGCGCCTTGGGGGTTGAAGCCAGCGGGCGCAAGCAGGTTAAAGCCCACGCGGTCGGCTTCGCGCTCCATATCGCGGGAAAAACTGAGCTGGTTTTGCGCTGCGGCGGCGTGTCCGCCCAGTATCAGCGCTTGGGCTGCGTCTGGGCTTTTGCTGGCGGCCAATGCGCCCAGCACCATGCCCGCTAGCAGCAGGGGCATATTCTTTTTTTCTTCGCCCATCATGCGGGCAATGTGGCGCTGGGTGACGTGGCTGAGTTCATGCGCCAGCACCGTAGCCAGCTCGTCGCTGCTAGTGACTGCGCCAATCAGCCCCAGGTGTACGCCCAGGTAGCCGCCGGGCAGGGCAAAGGCGTTGATGCTGCGGTCTTTGCCCAGCAGCAGTTGCCAGGCAAAGCGCTCGTGCAGTTCTTCGCTCATATCGCCACGTGCTAGGGCGGCTTGCACCAGGGGATGCCATAGCCCCATGACGTAGGCGTGCAGGGGCGCATCGTCGATGTAATCCGGGTCGCGGTAGAGGTGGGGAATGATGCTGTCGCCCACTTGGCGCTCTTGGCTCATGCCCCAATCTGCGCCATCGCCCAAATGGGGGAGTTGGACTTGCGCTTGTGCCGTGCTGCCCAAAGCCAGCACACAAGCCAAAGACAGCATCAGCCGTCTAGCCAGTTGCAAGCGGGGGCGGGGGTGGGGGGTAGTGTGCGGCTGTGCAGGGGAAAAGGTGTTCTGTGCCATGATTGAATGATGGTTGGCCGCTGCAAAAGTTGCAAATCTGCCAGCCCTCTCTAAGCCTTTGCGCCCCTTTGTTTTCTTGATTTGACTGGTCTGCTTGCTATGCCTCATCCCACTTCCCCTGCTGTTTTGACCCATTTTGATGCCCAAGGCCAGGCGCATATGGTGGATGTGGGCGCAAAGGCCAGCACCCAGCGCGTGGCCATTGCCCAGGGGCGCATTGTGATGCAGCCTGCCACTTTGGCGCTGGTGCAAAGTGGTAGCAGCAAAAAAGGTGATGTACTGGGCGTGGCGCGTATTGCCGCCATCATGGCCGCCAAAAAAACCAGCGATTTGATTCCCCTGTGCCACCCCCTGGCCTTGACCCGTGTCGCCGTGGAATTTGCATTAGAGCCTGCCAGCGCCAGCATTGTCTGCACGGCCACGGTGCATACCCTGGGGCAAACCGGTGTGGAGATGGAGGCGCTGACGGCAGTGCAAGTCGGCCTGCTGACGATTTACGATATGTGCAAGGCCGCCGACAAAACCATGGTGATGCAGGACATCCGTGTGCTGGAGAAGCACGGCGGCAAATCCGGTAGTTGGGTGGCTTGAGGACAGACAGCCCGTCATACCAGCCATACGCCCCCATAGACTATTAACCCCGTGTTTAAGATGCGGCAATGACTGCATCATTACCCACTTCCTCCCCCACAACTGCGCCTGAGCGCCAAGACGCACGCACCATCACCTTGATTGGTGTGGCACATGGTTCTTCCCACTTTTTTCACCTGCTGCTGCCGCCGCTATTCCCTTGGTTGATTGCCGAGTTTGGCGTGAGCTATGCCGAGCTGGGGGCGATGGTGTCGCTGTTCTTTATCGTCTCGGGCGTGGGGCAGATGCTGTCGGGGTTTTTAGTGGACCGCATTGGCGCGCGCCCTATTTTGTTTGGCGCTTTGGGCTGCTTTGTGCTGGCGGGTATCACCGCTTCTATGGCGCAAAACTATGCCATGCTGATGCTGGCGGCATTTTTAGCCGGGCTGGGCAATGCGCCTTTTCACCCGGTGGATTTCACTATTTTGAATAAGCGCGTATCGCCCAAGAATATGGGGCACGCATTTTCGGTGCATGGCATCTCGGGCAACCTGGGCTGGGCGCTGGCTCCGGTGTTTATGGCTGGGATTACTGGGCTAACTGGTTCCTGGCGCTTGGCCTGTTTGGGCGGCGCTGTGCTGGCTGCGTTGGTGCTGGCCTTGGTGGTACACCAGCGCCGTTGGCTTGATGACCGTGCCCCGGTGCTAGAAGCTGCCAATGCCAACGCCAATGCCAGCGCAGCAAGTAGCAGTGCCACAACTACAGCCACCGCCGCCACTACGGCCACCAAGGACGGCGAAAGCTCTTTTGCGTTTTTGAAGCTCTCTGCCGTCTGGCTGTGCTTTGCTTTCTTCTTCTTCAGCACGATTGGTCTGAGCGCCGTGCAAAGTTTTGCCGCCCCCGCCATGAGCCAGATTTACGGTCTGCGCCAAGAGCTTTCGTCCCTGGTAGTCACCGGTTTTATGCTGTGCAGCGCTGCGGGCATGATTGGCGGCGGCTTTTTGGTTGCCCGGGTGCAGCGCCTAGAGCGGGTGATTGCCGCCAACTTGCTGCTGGCCGCTGTGCTGCTGGCGCTGGCAGGCTCGGGCTGGATACCGGGAATGCTGGCTCTGGTGGTGGCCTCTGCCGCTGGATTTGGTCAGGGCTTGGCTGGCCCCTCACGCGATATGCTGATTAAGCAGGCCGCCCCCGAGGGAGCAACCGGGCGCGTTTATGGCACGGTGTACTCTGGGCTGGATTTGGGCTTTAGCGTTGCCGCCCCTATTTTTGGCTGGCTCATGGATGGCGGCCAGCCACGCGCTGTTTTTATGGGCGCAGCCATTGCCCTGGCGGTGAGCATTCTGGCCGCTGGCGCAGTAGGCACAGGGGTGCAGAAAAAGCGGCTCACCCAACGGGTATAAAAGGCATCCATGTCCATCATTCCCCGGCGCTAGGATGCGTTGGGGCAGAGCCTAAGAGCAGCAGCAGTGGTCAATCACCTCGCGCACCAGGGCATCGGGGGCGCTGCGCACAATGGCTTGGCCGGGGCCGTCAATCAGCACAAAGCGGATGTCGCCCGCCTCGGCTTTTTTATCGACGCGCATGTGGGCAAGGTAGGCGGCAGCGTTGTCTTGCGCATCCAGCACTGCGCCACGGGTGGGCAGGCCAGCGCGGGCGATTAGCTGGGTCAGGCGCTGCACAAAGGCACCATCCACCAGCCCCAGGCGTTGGGATAGCTCGGCAGCCATCACCATGCCTGCGCCTACAGCCTCGCCATGCAGCCAGTGGCCGTAGCCCATGCCTGCTTCAATTGCATGGCCAAAGGTGTGGCCAAAGTTGAGGATGGCGCGTAGGCCAGATTCTTTTTCATCCTGGCCGACAACCCAGGCTTTGATTTCTACGCTGCGCTTGACGGCCTGCGCCAGTGCCGCGCCATCGCGCTGGCGCAGCGCGTCCATGTGCTGCTCCAGCCAGTCGAGGAAGGCCATGTCGGCAATCGGACCGTACTTGATGACTTCGGCCAGGCCGGCGGATAGCTCGCGCTCGGGCAGAGTGGCTAGGCTGCTGAGGTCACACACCACCCGTTGCGGCTGGTAGAACGCGCCAATCATGTTCTTGCCCAAGGGGTGATTGATGGCGGTTTTACCGCCCACGCTGGAATCGACTTGCGAAAGCAGCGTGGTTGGAATCTGCACAAAGGGCACGCCGCGCATATAGCTGGCGGCGGCAAAGCCGGTCATATCGCCCACCACGCCGCCGCCCAGGGCGAACAGCGCGGTTTTGCGGTCGCAGCCGTGGCCTAGCAGGGCATCAAAAATCAGGTTCAGGGTTTGCCAATCTTTATAGGCTTCACCATCGGGCAGGGTGACGGTGCGCACCTGCGGGTAATGGGTGGCCAGGGCGGCTTGCAATTGCTGGGCGTACAGCGGCGCTACCGTGGTGTTGGTCACGATTACGGCCTGCGCCGCCTTGGGGCACGCGGCAAAGCTGCTGGCCGCACCCAGCAGGCCGGTGCCGATGTGGATGGGGTAGGAGCGCTCGCCCAGGTCAATGGGGACGCTGTGCAGGTTTTGGGCAGAAGCTTGGGGGAAAGTGGTGGTAGCAGTCATCGGTGGGTTGAATATGAATGTTTAGGGACAGGTTTGGGAGCCGGGATAGGCAGCAAGCCCGCCACCTCCAGTTGCATGGTAATTTTGCGTGCTACTTGGCCAG
>JAHAYB010000253.1 GCA_018384835.1 Comamonas sp. | reverse complement strand
ACCAAGTTGCCCAGCACAATGCCATGCTTATGCCCCAGGCCAGAACGCGGCAAAATCAGCGCCGCATAGCCGGGGTCGCGCAGGTAAATCGCCATGCCCGTGGGGATAAGTTGCCATTGACCGGCCTCCAGCACCAAGGGCGCGGGAATGCAGGCTCGCAAATCCAGACCGGCACTGCCCGGCGTGGCGTAACTGGGAGGGGTGTCGCGCAAACGCGCATCGAGAATTTTGAAATCAACTTGCATAGGCGGCGATTGTGCCCGTAACCAGCACCTGGGTAGATGTTGGGGCGCTGGGTGCTGGGTATTAGGGGGCTAGGGCGCAGGGGTCTTGGGCTTAAAGCTGCAATAAGCCGCCACACTGCACTCCCAACAGCGCGGCTTGCGTGCCTGGCAGATATAGCGACCCAGCAAAATCAGCCAATGGTGGGCGTGTTGCAGGTACTCAGGCGGAATGCGTTTGAGCAGCGCCTGCTCCACCGCCAGCGGGGTTTTACCCGGAGCCAGCCCGGTGCGGTTGCCCACCCGAAAAATATGCGTATCCACCGCCATGGTGGGCTGACCAAAGGCCACATTCAGCACCACATTGGCGGTTTTGCGGCCCACGCCGGGCAGGGTCTCTAGCGCCTCGCGGGTGTTGGGAACCTCGCCGCCAAACTGCTCTAGCAGGATGTGGCAGGTCTGCATTAAATGCTTGGCCTTGCTGCGGTACAGGCCAATGGTTTTGATATGGCGCTCCAGCCCCTCCAGCCCCAGGTCGATGATGGCTTGCGGCGTATTCGCTACGGGAAACAGCACCCGCGTAGCCTTGTTGACCCCCACATCGGTCGCCTGGGCGGACAGCAGCACGGCGGCTAGCAGCTCAAAATTGCTGCTGTATTCCAGCTCAGTTTCGGGGTGGGGGTTGGCTGCTTGCAGGGTGGCAAAAAACAGAGGGATATGGCTTTTTTTCATGCTTGTCGAAGCGCTTGACTGCGCTGCTGCTCTGGCGTGGCTAAGATGCGGGTTTGCTTGCCACCATGCTGCCACATCTGCCGCATGGTGGTTTTTAATGGTTTGAACTCGGCATTATTTACGAAGAGGTTGGTATGGAACTGGAACAACAACTGGCAAAGCGTTTGGACTTGGTAGAGACATCGGCCATTCGGGAACTGTTCAAGCTGCTGGGCAAGCCCGGCATCATCAGCTTTGCGGGCGGCTTTCCCGATAGCGCCCTGTTTGATGTGGCCGGTCTGCAAGCTGCGAGCCAGCAAGCGTTGACCGAGCACCCCGGCCTGGCCTTGCAATACGGCTCCACCGAGGGCTTTGAGCCACTGCGCCAGCAAATTGCCGCCTTTATGCAATCCAAAGGCGTGGCTGAACTGGCTCCGCAGGACATGCTAGTGACCACCGGCAGCCAGCAAGCGCTGGATTTGCTGGGCAAATGCCTGATTGACCCCGGCGATAAGGTGATTGTGGAAGGGCCGACCTTTCTGGCCACCATCCAATGCTTTCGCCTGTACGGGGCAGAAGTTATCAGCGCACCAATTGATGCCGATGGCCTGCAAGTTGATGCACTAGAAGAAATGATTGTGCAGCACCGCCCCAAGCTGATTTACACCATCCCCACTTTTGGCAACCCCAGCGGCGCAACCCTGCCCCTGGAGCGGCGCAAGCGCCTGCTAGCGCTGGCCGCCCGCCACCAAGTCATGCTGGTAGAAGACGACCCCTATGGCGACCTGTACTTTGACGCAGCACCCCCCCCCAGCCTGCTGGCCCTGTCTGCCCAAGTACCCGGCAGCCGCGACTTTCTGGCGCATTGCGGCAGCCTGAGCAAGATACTCGCCCCCGGCCTGCGCATTGGCTGGCTGGTTGCCCCGCAAGCGCTGCTGGCCAAGGCGGTGATGTGCAAGCAATTCTCTGATGCCCACACCAGCACCTTTGCCCAAGCCACAGCGGCGCAGTATCTGGCCGGTGGCCACCTGCCCGCTGCCTTGGCACGGGTGCGCCCCGTCTATGCCCAACGCGCCCAGGTGATGATGCAAGCGCTGCGCCAAGAACTGGGCGATGCCGTGCGCTTCACCCCCCCGCAAGGCGGCCTGTTCCTGTGGCTGCAACTAACGGGCGCTGGCGGCAAGCTGACCGATGCCGGTGAATTTGCCAAACGCGCCATTGAGCAGGGCGTGGCCTTTGTACCCGGCGCACCCTTCTTTAGCGACCACCCCGACCACAGCAGCCTGCGCCTGTCTTTTGCCACCGCCAACGAAGACAGCATCCGCGAAGGCGTGCAGCGCCTGGCCAAGGCATTGGGCGTATGAATAGGGCACAACTCACCCCCAGCGGCTGGCAGCCATCACGCCGCACCTGTCTTGCGGGTTTGACAGGTTGGGCAGGTTGGGCGGCAGCGGGCGGGCTGGGCGCTGCTGCCTGGCCGCTGCAAGGGCTAGCGCAATCGACCCAAGAGCGCGAAGCCAGCGGGCAGCAGCGCCAACGGGTGCGTATTAACTTTTCGCTAGAACCCAACAGCCTGGACCCGACCACCACCAGCGCCGCCGCCAACGCCCAAGTGGCGCACTACAACTTGCTAGAAGGGTTGACCCAAATCCAAGAAGATGGCAGCGTCCGCCCCCTGCTAGCCAAGCGCTGGCAGGTCAGCAGCGACCAGCGCCATTGGCTGTTTACCCTGCGCGAGGGGGTGCGCTTTCATGACGGCCAATTGCTCGATGCTGATTGCGTTATTGACAGCTTTCGCCGCGCTGGCCAGCCCGATTCGGGCAACAAAGCGCGTCATAGCTTTTTTGCCAATATCGCCCACCTGCACAGCCCCCAGCCCCAGACGGTGGCCTTGCAACTGCACCACCCAGACCCGCACCTGCTATTTCGCCTAGGGGAGAGCAGCGCCGTAGTGCTGCACCCCAGCACCCGCGCCCAGGCAGAGCGCCAGCCCATTGGCACAGGGCCTTATCGCTTGCACCACTGGCAGCGCTCTAGCCGCATTACGCTGCGCAAAAACCCCGACTACTGGGGCGATGCTCCCTTTATTGAGTGGGTGGATTTTTCTTTTCTACAGAGCGCCGCGCAGCAGGTGCAAGCCCTGCAAAGGCAGCAGGTGGATGTGGTGTTCCAGTTCTTTACAGACAGTACGAACCAGTTTCGTCACAACCCGGTGTACCAAGTGCTGCATGGCTCCTCTACAGGCAAAGGTTTGCTGGCTTTTAATCACCGCCTGTCCTTGCTGCAAGATGTGCGTGTGCGCCGTGCCATCAGCCATGCAATTGACCGTGAACGCTTTATTACCGAGGTCTTAGTCAGCCAGGGCACGGCAATTGGTAGCCACATGAGTCCGCAAGAGCCGGGTTATATCCACCTTGCCAATACCTACCCCTTCGACCCAGAGCTGGCACGCCAGCTACTGCGCCAAGCCGGTTTAGGCCAGCAGGCCATCACCTTGCGCCTGGCTGTGCCGCCAGCACCCTATGCCGTGCAAGGTGCGCCCCTGATTGTGCATGACCTGGCACAGGTAGGCATTACCGTTGTGCCCGAGTTTTTAAGCTGGTCGCAGTGGCTGCAAGGCCCTTTTACGGGGGATTTTGAGCTAACGCTCATCAACCACGTAGAGCCGCTGGACTACGCCATCTACGGCGACCCTGGCTACTACTTTGGCTATGACAACCCGACGCTGCGTCAGTTATTAGAACGCCACCGCCAAGCCCGCAGCCACCGCCAGCAGTTGCAACTGCTCAGGCAAATTCAAATTTTTCTGGCGCAAGAGGCAGTCAATGCCTGGATTTTTAACGTCCACGTTGGCACGGTCGTCAATAAGGGCTTGCAGGGGGTGTGGGTGAAATACCCCATCTTTGCCCACAATGTGGCGGCTATGCGCTGGGTATAGGTCGCTGGTATAGGTCTCTACAAGTACAGCGCAGCTCGCAGTTGTTGAAAACAGGAAGAGAAAGGTCTATCTATGCAGCACCCACAAGCCCACGCCCTTTGGCGCGGCCCGCGCTGGACGTTGGCCATTCTTCTGGCCGTGCTGGGCATGTTGGGGCCGTTTTCTATCGACACTTATCTGCCGGCGTTCTCAGGCATCAGCGCCTCGTTGCAGGCTACGCCGGTGCAGATGCAGCAAACCCTGTCGGCCTATCTGTTTGGCTATGCCTTTATGAACCTGTTTCATGGGGCGCTGGCCGATAGCTTTGGCCGCCGCCCGGTGATTTTGTGGGGGCTGCTGGCCTTTACCATTTCTTCGGCGGGCTGCGCCTTGGCGCAAGATATTCACCAGCTCATTGTGTTTCGCGCTTTGCAAGGGCTGTCCTGCGGGGCGGGGGTGGTGGTCTCGCGCACCATTGTGCGCGACATGTTCCCGCCCACCCAGGCGCAGAAGGTGATGAGCCAAATCACCATCTTCTTTGGCCTGGCACCTGCTATTGCGCCCATGCTAGGCGGCCTGCTGTTTGTGCAATGGGGCTGGGCTAGCATTTTCTGGCTGCTCACGGCGATTGGCCTGGGGCTGTGGCTGGTGAACTGGCGTGTGCTGCCCGAATCCCTGCCCCCCAGCCAGCGCCAGCCGTTTGAGCTGCACAACCTGCTGCAAGGCTATTGGCAGCTTTGCACTGACCCGCGCTTTATCTTGCTGGCGCTGGCTAGTGGCGTACCTTTTAACGGTATGTTTTTGTACGTGCTTTCCGCCCCGGCGTTTCTGGGGGAGCTGCTGGGCTTGGAGCCTACGCAGTTTTTCTGGTTATTTATGTTAAATATCAGCGGCATCATGGCTGGCGCTTGGGTCAGTGGCCGCCTGGCGGGCAAACTGCCGCCCAAGCGCCAAGTGCGCCACGGCCTGCTCATCATGCTGGTGATTTCTCTGGTCAACCTAGTGGCCAACCTGCTGCTTACCGCGCACGCTAGCTGGGCCATGCTGCCATTGGGTATTTACGCTTTTGGCTGGGCGCTGATGGTTCCCGTCGTCACCCTGCTGGTGCTGGATTTGAACCCTGAGCGCCGGGGGCTGGCCTCTTCCCTGCAAGCGGTGGTGGGCGCTGTGACCAACGGGCTGGTGGCGGGGGTGCTGGCTCCGCTGGTGATGCACTCCACCCAGGCGCTGGCGATTGCATCCTTGCTGCTGATGCTGGTGGGCTTGCTGTCTTGGATGTATCTGCACCGCCGCTGGCCAGAGATTGGGCGCAACTGAGCTACGAGTTTTTGGGGGCACTTGCTTGGTTTGCTTGGTGCGCAGTGCTGCCTTCCCAAGCTAGGCCAAATGCCCCTTCATAGGCTTGCGCCAAGTCTTGCTCCAAATCCGCAGCATCCTCCAGGCCGATGCACAGGCGCACCACGCCACCAGCGGCCACCGCCCCCCGGCCACGCGCGCGCACGTGATCCAGGTCGTAGGGCATGACCAAGCTCATAGGCCCACCCCAGCTATAGCCTAGGCGAAAGTAGCGCAAGCGGTTGCAGAAATCATCCACCGCAGCTGTATCAAAGCGCGGGTCAATCACGATGCTGAACAAACCTGCCGCCGCGCCCTGCCCGGCTTGGGCTGCGCCGCAAAGCTGCTGCCAATGGGTGTGGCCGGGCGCTCCTTCAAAAGCCGGGTGCAGCAGTTGCACCACGGCCTCTTGCCGCTGCAAAGCGGCTGCCAGTTGACGGGCGCTGCGGTCATGCGTCTCATAGCGCAGGGCAATGCTGGGCAAGGCACGTAGCACTAGCTCGGCATCATTTGCGCCCACGCCCACGCCCAGGCGCATGTGCGAGAGCTTGAGGCGCATGTGCAACGCCTCGTCACGTGTGATGATGCTGCCCATCAGCACATCAC
>JAHAYB010000248.1 GCA_018384835.1 Comamonas sp. | reverse complement strand
AACTGCGTGGGCAATTGCTGCCATTGGGCGCTCAAGGCGGCTTGCGCCTGGTTATCCCAGCCCAGCAACTGCTGGGGTTGCTGTAGCAAAGCCGCCAGCGGTAAGCAACTATGGCCGCGCCCCTCCATGTGCGCCAGCAAAGCGCTAGCCATGAGCAAACAGGGCGCAGCCTGCGGGTCTTGCGCCTGCACAAACTGCATCCAAGCCACATCCAGCTGGCGCAGCAGCCCCTCTTGCTGCCAAGCGTGTAGCTGTTCTGCCAGCGGCAGTGCTGCATCTTCTGGGGCGAAGAGGTCTAGGGTGAAGGTGTCTGTGGTCATGCTTGGGATTTTGCCTTGCCATGCAGCGTTTCTTGTGCAGGAAACCGCCTAAGCTCTAGCATGCACACATTATTAAAAACCCCGATCGGTAAATTTTCTTGCTTTATTGGCTGTATTTAGCAATAATTTCCCGAACGGGAATTTTTTATGCCTATGGATATCCACACACCCCAGCAATTGGGGCAAGCCGTGCGCCAAACGCGCAAAGCCCTGCAATTGACGCAAGCGCAACTGGCGCTGGCTGCTGGCGTGGGCGTGCGCTTTGTGCTGGAGCTTGAAGCGGGCAAGCCCACCATACGCCTGGAGCACACTTTGCGGGTGCTGGATGCCTTGGGGCTGAATTTGTCGCTCAATGGCCTGCCTGCAGATGAATAGGAGCAGGGCTGATATGGCAAATCATTTGAATGTCTGGTTGCTTGAGCACTTGGTCGGCCAGTTGCAGCAGGTGGATGGGCGCTTGCGCTTTGCCTATTTGGACGCATGGCTTGATTCCCCCATAGCACGGCCTTTGTCCATCCAACTGCCATTGCAGCCGGGTTTGTTTAGCGAGGCCGTGAGCCGCGCTTTTTTTGCAGGCCTTTTGCCTGAAGGGGCGAATCGCCAGCTTATTGCCAGACGCTTACAAGTTTCACGCCAAAACGATTTTGCGCTGCTCAATAGCATTGGCGGTGAATGTGCGGGGGCAGTCAGCCTCCTGCCCCCAGGCGAGCAACCCGAACCAAGCCGTACAAGTGCCGCAGTGCAGTGGCTCGATGAGCAGGCACTGGCGGATGTGTTGCACAGCCTGCCCCAGCGCCCCATGTTGGCCGGCGAAGATGGCTTGCGCCTGTCTTTGGCAGGCGCACAGGACAAGTTGCCCGTGTTTTGTGCCCAAGGGCGGATTGGTTTACCGCTGCACAACACGGCAAGCACTCATATCCTCAAGCCCGCCATTGCCAGCGCAGAAGGCAGCGTGAGCAATGAGGCATTTTGCTTGGCGCTGGCCGCAAAACTGGGCTTGCCAGCAGCGCACGCCAGCATTCAATACGCAAAGGGGCAGGAGTTTTTATTGGTTGAGCGCTATGACCGCCAGCAGGAGGCAGCGCAGGTAGAGCGGCTGCATCAGGAGGATTTTTGCCAAGCATTGGGCATCGTGCCAGAGCACAAATACCAAAACGAGGGCGGCCCCAGCTTGCCGCAGTGTTTTGCCTTGCTGCGCCAAGCCACCCGCCCCAGCGCCCCCCATGTACTGCGCCTGCTGGATGCGGTGATTTTTAATGCGCTCATTGGCAACCACGATGCGCATGGAAAAAATTTCTCCTTGCTGTATCGCGCTCAGACCCCAGTGCTTGCGCCTTTGTATGATTTGCTTTGCACCGTGGTGTACCCACAGTTCACGCAAAAGATGGCCATGAAAATTGGCAGCAGATACAAGTTCACAGAGCTGCAAGCACGCCATTGGCAGGCATTGGCTCAAGAGTGCCAGCTTGCCCCAGCACAGGTGCGCCAGCGCGTGCTGGCGTTGGCGCGTTTGCTGCCTGAATCCGCCAATGAGTTAAAAACAGCATTTGCTGCCGATGGTCACAAGCATCCCGTGCTGCAAAGCATTTGCGAGCATATTGAACAACGCTGCGCCCTAGCCCAAAAGCGGCTGTCGCCTAGCCTTCCCTCAGCAACTGCTTCCTCGTTCTGAGCACAGTAGCAAAAGCCACCTTCACGCCGCCACCTCCTGCGCCCCCAGCAGCGCCTGCAAGCCCTGTAAAAACGCTAGTGGCATGGGCAAATGCTGCACGGCGCTGCCATCTAGCCCTCGGATAAAGAAGTACAGTGCGCCGCCCAGGTGCTGCTCAGGGTGGTAGGCGCTGCCTAGGCGCTGGCTCAGTAGCTGGTGCAGCGCCAAGCTATAGAGGGCGGCTTGCACGTCGTAGCGGTGGGCCAGCATGGCTTGCTCCAGGGCTAGCGGGGTGTAGCTGCTGGCATCTGCGCCCAGGTGGTTGCTTTTGTAGTCCAGCACCCAGTAGCGCCCGCCTTGGGCAAAGACCAGGTCGGCAAAGCCCATCAACATGCCGTGCAGAGCGCGGGCGGTTAGCGGTGGGCGCGGTTGGCCGGGCAGCAGGTATTGCTGGCACAGCGTGTCTAGCGCCTGGGTGTGTAGATTGCTTAGAGGCAGCCAAAACTCCATTTCTGGCAGCAGCAGCTCTAGCGTTTGCAAGTTGCTATCGGGAAGGTGTACGGGGTGCAGGGGGTGGGTGGTGATGGCGGTCAGCCATTGCTGCACATCACTGGCTTGCTCGCCATAGCCTGCACGTTCACAGCGGCGCAGCAAGCGCTCTTGCTGCTGGGGGGATTGGGCATCAAAGCCCGCTTGCGCCAGCCATTGCAGTTGGTCATGTAAAAAGTTGCCGACCAACGCCCCACGTTTGAAGCGATGCCATACGGCTGCGCTGGCATTGGCGCTGCTGTTGCCGTTGCCGCGCTGATGGACTGGATGGGGGGCATCAGGCTCATCATCTGCGGGGCGCTGTGCCAGCAGGGCTTGCTCGGGGCTGGCAGCCAGGCCGCGTGCTATGGCCGAGAAGCTGGCAACGCTCCAGCTGCGGTCAAAGCTGGCGCTAAATTCTGGCGCTGCTGCCAAGGCGCTAGGGGCTTGGGCCGCAGCCAAGGCCGTGATAGGGGCAACTAGTCCGGGCTGGGTGCTGGCAGGGTGGCTTTCCCAGGCCATGCTGGGTTGCTGGGCCACAAAGTCTTGCGCGGTTTGCTGCCAGCTCTGAGGGGCTTGCTCTAGGTCGCCCGCCAGCAGATAGCCGCTGGCAGTGCGGTGATTAAGGGTGCTTTTGTTATTGCTCTTGCGCAAAGCGGCCATGCCCAGCCACAGCAGATGGCGCGGGCGGGTCAGCGCCACATAGAACAGGCGCAGGTCTTCGCGCAGGCGCTCTTCATCGGCTTGTTGCAGTTGCTGCTCGTCAAAATCCAGCAGCACTTCCTTCTCTGGGGTTTGGATATAGCCCAGGCGGTGGCGCTCCAGCGGCTTAAAGTCACTGGCAAAAGGCAGCATGACGATGGGGTATTCCAGCCCCTTGCTTTTGTGGATGGTGACGACTTGCACCAAGTCCGCATCGCTTTCCAGGCGCAGGGTTTGCGCATCAGCATCTTGGCTGGGGTTGTCTAGGGCATTGGTCAGCCAGCGCAGCAGGGCTTGCTCGCCCTCTAGCTGGGCGCTGGCGTTTTGCAGCAGCTCGCCCAGGTGCAGCACATTGGTGAGCCGCCGCTCGCCGCCGGGCTGCGCCAGCCAGCGGGCGGGCAGGTTAAAGCGGTGCAAACTCGCACGCAGCATGGCCAGCACGCCCTGGCGCTGCCAGATATGGTGCAGCTCGTGCAATTGGGCGGTGCGCTCATCAAACAGCTCATCGTTGGTGACCAGCGCTTGCAACTCTGGCAGGCTCAGGTCTAGCAAGCGGGTCGCCAAAGCAGCGCGCACAGCGCGGGTGTTGAGTGGCTCGGCCACGGCTTGCAGCCAAAACAGCAGGTCTTGCGCCTCTAGGCTGTTAAAAACCGATTCGCGGTCAGATAGATAAACCGACTTCACCCCCCGGCGCTGTAATTGGCGGCGCACAGCATCAGCCTCAGTTCCAGTGCGCACCAAGATAGCAATATCGCTAGGGCGTAGCCGCTGAAACTCCTCGCCCTGAACCACACCCTGAGCCTGTCGAAGGACAAACCCCAAACCAGGGTCATTCAGCCACTGGGTAATTTGCTCGGCGCAGTGCTGCGCGAGTTGCTGGCGCTGGCTATCGGCACTCAAAGGCTCTTCGCTGGCTAGCCAGTGCAGTTGTAGGGCGGGTAATTCGGCGTTGTGGCCTTGGTGGCATAGGCGCTCTTGCCGCCCTTGGGCGTGGACGGGCACAAAGGGCAGAGGATTGTCCCCATGCTGCCCCGCTGTGCGAAAACGAAAAGCACCCGCGCCTGGGCGCTCTTCCGCTTCTGCAAACCAGGCATTGACGGCAGCCACCAGACTTTGCGTGGAGCGGTAATTTACCCCTAGGGCGTAGTGGCGGCCTGCGGTGGCTTGCTTGGCTTGCAAATAGCTGTAGATATCTGCACCGCGAAAGCCGTAGATGGATTGCTTGGGGTCGCCAATCAACAGCAGGGCGCTATCGGGGCGGTTGTGCTGGGGTTGGTAGATTTGGGCAAACAAGCGGTATTGCAGCGGCGAGGTGTCTTGAAACTCGTCCAACATAGCCACTGGGTATTGCTGTAGCAGGCGCTGGCGCAGTACCGCGCCTTGCTCGCCCGCCAGCGCAGCGTCCAGGCGTTGGAGCATGTCGTCAAAGCTAAAGCTGGCGGCCTGGGCTTTCAGCCATTGCAGACGCTGGCGCACACGCACGGCGGCATGTTGGCGTAAGGCGGTGCTAGGGCTGGGCAGAGCGGCTAGCTTGTGCAAGAGCTGCTCTAGCGCCTCGGCTTGAGGCGGCAAATTTATCGATGCTCCGCCCTTATAGGCTTCATCCAGACCTGCGGGGGTAAGGCGAAATGCGCCCGTAGCCATTGCCTCGGCCAAGTTGGTATCGGGGGCTAGCGCCCAGTCTTGCAGGGCTTGCAGCCATTGGGTGCAGCGCCCTAGTTGCAGCTTGCGCCCATCCCAGGTTTTGCTGGTTTTGTTGTGCGCCAGCTCGCCCTCTATCCACACTAAATAGTCTTGTGCGCCTTGCTCCCAGCCTTGCGCCAGGGCTTGGAGTTGGGCTTGGCGCTCTTGCTGCCATTGGGGCAGAAGCTGGGTGAGTTCGCCCTCGCCCAGTGTCTCGTCCCAGGGTAGGCGGGCAATTTTTTGCATATCAGCGAGTAGGGCGGGCAGGTTTTTCCACTGCGCTTGTACCTGGGCGAGTAGCTCGCCGCTCAAGGGGTAGCACTGCTGGCGCCAGTAGTCGTGTACGGCTTCTTGCAGGCGCTGGGCTTAATCGGCTTCCAGGGTTTCGTCAAGCAGGCAGCCCCTGTCTAGGGCGTGTTCGCGCAACACGCGCTGGCACCAGGCATCAATGGTGTAGATGGCGGCATCGTCCATGCCCTCGGCAGCGGTGGCCAAGCGCCAGGCTGCGGCTTGGCGCTGGGCAGGCTCGGGGTAGTCGGCCAGCAGGTTTTGCAAAAAATCATCGCCCTGCGCCTCGCCGCGAAAGCAGGCCACGGCCTCCATCAGGCGCTGGCGTATGCGCTCGGACAGCTCGCGCGTGGCAGCGCGGGTAAACGTCATCACCAAAATATCGGCGGGCAACAGCGGCTGGGGCTGGCCTTGGGGGGCAAAGGCCAGTTCGCCACCATGCCCCAGTATTAGGCGCAGGTAGAGGGTGGCAATCGTCCAGGTTTTGCCCGTGCCGGCGCTGGCTTCTATCAAGCGGCTGCCGTGCAGGGGAAAGCTGAGGGGCTGGAGGTCTTGGGCAGGTTCTTGCATGGTGCTGGGGCGATAGACGTTAGTGCAGGGCGGAAGTAGGTGGAGTTAGGGGTGTTTTGAATACATGTCCAGAGTGGGGCAAAAATTGTCCTTCTGCTGGAATTAAACCTCATCGCCATTCCCAATAAGGGTACAATCGCACCCATTATGGGA
>JAHAYB010000241.1 GCA_018384835.1 Comamonas sp. | reverse complement strand
AGCTAGGGAAATTAAGTAAATATGTTGACTTAATTGTAAATTGTGAGAATGGGGTTTGCAAGGGCTTGTCAGCATAAAATGCTATGGAAAACCCTTGGCATAGAAACGAATCACTGTATTTTTCACCAAGCCCCCACCCACGCAAGAAGGGGACGAAAGAGTTTTATAGGTAAATATGTTTGCCTATTTGATGTTTTCTGGTAAGCCAATGGTGATGCGGCCATCGGGCCATTGCACCACGGGGCGTTTGATGGCGCTGGGCTGCTCAGTAAGCCATTGCGCGGCGCTGGCGGCATCGGTAATGGCCGCTTGCCCTTGCGCACCCAGCTTGCGCCAGGTTTGGCCTTGGCGGTTGAGCAGTTTTTCCCAGCCCACGGCCTGCTGCCAGGTGGTGATTTGCTCTAGGCTGGGGGGCTGTTTTTTGAAGTCGTGAAAGTGGTAATCCACGCCTTGGGCGGTGAGCCATTGGCGGGCTTTTTTTACAGTGTCGCAGTTGCTGATACCAAACAGCACGATGGTGGGGGAGGAAAACTTAGTCATACCCGCCATGATGGCATGGCTGGCTGCGCGACAATCGCGCCCTTATGCAACAAAGTACAGAACTTACCTCTTTAGCGCAGTGGCTGGCGTATTGCGAGCGCCTGCACCCTGAAAACATCAGCCTGGGGCTGGAGCGTGTGCGCACCGTCGCCCAGCGTATGCAGTTGGCTATGCGCTGCCCGGTGATTACCGTGGCGGGCACCAATGGCAAGGGTTCGACCTGCGCCATGCTAGAGGCAGTGGCCTTGCAGGCGGGCTATAAGCCGGGGGTCTATACCTCGCCGCACCTGGTGCATTTTGAAGAGCGCTGCCGCATCCATGGCGAAATTGCCCAGGCGGATGACTTTCTGCCCCACTTTGCTGCTGTGGAGGCCGCCCGCTTGCAAGGCGAGCCGGTACAGCTCACCTACTTTGAATTCACCACGCTGGCGATTTTGCAGATGCTTAGTCAGGCGCAACTGGATGTGGTGATTTTGGAAGTGGGGCTGGGTGGCCGCCTGGATGCCACCAACATCATTGATGCCGATTGCGCCATCATCACCAGTGTGGATATTGACCACACCGGCTTTCTTGGCCATGACCGCGAAAGCATTGGCCGCGAGAAGGCGGGCATCATGCGAGCAGGCCGCCCGGTGGTGGTCAGCGACCCCGTACCGCCGCAAAGTGTGCTGGATTACGCGGCTGAAATTGGGGCGCAGCTATGGCGCTTTGGCGAAGACTTCAACTACAGTGGCGATGCCCAGCAATGGGCTTGGGCGGGGCGGGGGCGGCGTTATGCCGGGCTGTCCTACCCAGCACTGCGTGGAGCCAATCAGTTGGTGAACGCAGCAGGCGTGCTGGCCGCCTTTGAGGCGCTGCGCGAGCAAGTGCCCGTCACCGCGCAAGCCGTGCGCACCGGGCTGGCCATGGTGGAGCTACCCGGGCGCTTTCAGGTGATTGCGGGCGAGCCGGTGCTGGTGCTGGATGTGGCGCACAACCCGCATTCGGTGGCGGCGCTGGCGGCCAATTTGGGCGCGATGGCAGGGGCGAGCTTTCCCACCACCCACGCCGTATTTGGCGCAATGGCCGATAAAGACTTGGCTCCCATGCTAGAGAAAATCAGCCCCTTGATGGACCGTTGGTACTTCACCGACCTGCCCATTGAACGCGCCGCCCGTGCGCTGGATTTGCAGCGCCAATGGTGTGCCATAGACCCTAATGCCGCCCCGCCTGATGCCCAGCCGCCCGCGCTGGATAGCAC
>JAHAYB010000214.1 GCA_018384835.1 Comamonas sp. | reverse complement strand
ATCCATCTGCGACCCCTGAATTGAGGAGGGGGTCGAAGGAGTGGGACGCTAGTGTGCTCAATCCGACAGCTCTTCAGCGCATGTTTTGCAGACTGCAAATCCCTCAAGCCGTTGCGCGCTCCCGCACGCTGGACAGGTGTTTGAAGAATCGCTGTTGATGTCTTCGCCAGTCGGTGAGCTGGGTGCAAGAACTTCAACTGGCGCAACGCTTTCGGCCCGCTTCTTTTGTTCTATTGCCGCTCCGGCCAGCAGGCTCGCAGACAGCCCCGCAGGCAAAAAATCGAAGCGCAGGCTTTTGACTTTGCGTCCGGCTTTGACCGCCCGCCACTGAATTTCCCAGCCCTGCTTTTCGACAAGCTCTTTCACCGCAGGCTCAATAATTTTTCGACGAATTGCAGCAAAGTCAGCCCGCTGCTTTTCAGTTGCGTCCATCGAAGTTGCAAAATCCTCGATCGTGTATTCGGCTTTGCCTGTGGATTTAAATCGCATAAGAAGTTCAAGCAAGCGCCACGAATACATCGAGCGCAGGGCGGTGGCTTGCTGTAGCTGGTACGTCGTGAACTGCTTGCGCAGGCCGACAAGCGATGGCAACAGATCGGGCCACCAAGCCAATTGCACCCACCCCTCGCCCTCGTGGTACTGACAGCGACCCACCCACCGCATATCGTTGCGAGTTAGCTTGAGCGGTTTGCCAGCACGTCGGTTGGCAGCCTCAAAAAAAGTCAGCTTGCGATCAAACAAATTTTTGGCAGCACCTTGCAGCGCTTCGTAAGCCGTATTCGGGTCAACCTTGTAAGTCTCGGCGTACTCAAGCGCGGTGATACGCACAGAAGGCAGCATTTCGCCGGGCTGCATGATTTTCATGCTGTCCAGCTTTGAGACAGCGATCATGACAACGCGCTTTTCTGCTAGCGACAGGCCGTGTCCAGCTCGCGTCAGCGCATTGTTCATGCTCACCCAACGCTCACCCGCCGGACGATTCGCGTCTTCCTGCATGTAGGAATCACTTTTTCTGCATGTAACTTGTCCCATTTCTGCCAACCTCCGTGTATTTCTGCCAAGTTTAATTTTACGGCAGAAATGGTGAATTCTGCCCAAATTTAAGTTGGGCAGACTGTGGATAGCACCCGGAAAAAGGCAGACTAACCCGGAAAAAGGCAGAGATAGCCCGGAAAAAGGCAGAATTGGGAAAAAGGCGTTTTCGTCGATTTCCCCTAGAAAAACGGCGTTTTCCTATACGCGCGCGCGCCTGAAAAAACAATAAAAAACAAGTTAAAAACTAGCCGAAGAAAAATTCAAAAACCAAAACCTGTGGACAACTCAAAGTCAGAACATCCAAAAACCGTTTTTCAGGGAGAAACCGAAATTCAAAACTTCCAGAAATCCAATCCAGCAGCCCGATGAAGTCATTGGCTTGAAAAAGTGATCAAGAAGCCAAGCACTGGTGCAAACCAGTCCACATTCAGCTCCTGCGATCAAGGCTAGCTGTTGAGTAGCTTTGTAGAGTCAGAAAACCACCCGCCAACAGGTTTTTGCAGGTTAGTTAAGGGGGTAGGTGCTATGCAGACCAAAAATGCGCTGTAGCACCTAAAAACCAAAAACTTTGGATTTGAGCTGCCAAGCCCCCGGCGTCGGTGCCTAGCCCACGGCCGCCCCGCCAATCCAGCCCGCCCTCCGAGCGGGCTTTTTTGTGCCTGCGCTATCGCCAAAAAAGCAAAGCATAAATCTATAACATAACGTGCCATAACAAGAATACGATAACGTATCGTATCAAGGAGCAAATCATGGGACGCGAAGCCACAATCACGTATGAACAAATCGCCGCAGTAGCTGATGCAATGAAGGTTGAGGGTCTCAAGCCCACGTCACGGGCGGTGCGCGAGCGAGCTGGTGGCACCGGCAGCATGGGCACCATCAACAAGCTGTTGGGACGCTGGAAGGCCGGCCAAGAGCGCCAAATCAGCGCTGCGCTGGTGCTGCCCCCTGCACTGCAACGCGTGCTGCTGGAGTTCATGGACAACGAGCTGACAGCCGCCCGGATGCCGCTGGAGGCCGAGCTGGCCGAGCAGTTGCAGGAGGCCTCAGACATGGCCGAAGAAAACGAGCGCCAAGCACTGGAGAGCCAAGAGCAAACTGAAGCCATTGAACTGCTGCGCAGCGAAGTAGCCAGCCACAAGGGCCGCACCAGCCAGCTTGAAGCCGACCTTGCCGTATCTCGCGATGAAGTGGCCCGTGAGCGCAGCGCTGCCGAGCAGGCCCGCACCGAGCTGGCCAAGGCACAGCTTCGCCTCGAAGCCATGCCGCGCCTAGAGGCCGATCTGGAGGCGGTGCGGGCGGTGCTGGAGACACAGCGCACTGCCCGCCAACAAGCCGAGCAAGCTGCGGCGGTGCTGGCCGCCAAACTGGAAGCGGCCGAGCGCCGCGCCAGCGAAGCCGAAGCCCGCACGAATAAAGCTGAAATGCAGGCCGAAACCAGCGCCCGTGAATTGCTCAGTGCCAACGCAACTGTGCAGGCAGGGCAAGCGCGCCTAGAGGGCGCAGCGCGTGAAATAGCCGACGTCAAGCAGGCCCTTGTTGCCGCCAGCGCAGCGGTAAAAAAGTCAGGTGAAGATGCAGCCGCTTTGCAAGGCCAGCTCAACGCGTTGTCCGAGAAAACAACGCGTCGCGCCAAAGCTGCAAAGTCAACTGAAAACAAAATTGTCTCTGATAATGAGCGCGCTACAAAAAACCGTCTTATTTAAAAATGAGAGCTGGCAGTAGAGTTGTCGTCCAAAAAATCAAAAAAATCGCTTAGGTAATTAGTAGCTTCAAGCTACAGGAAAACCACATGGCCATCCAAATTACAAAAAAGTCCACTGTCTATCCCGTCCTAATTATCGGAACCAGCATCCTGACGGGTTGCGCCCTATTGTTTCAGGTGCAATGAATGCCACCTTGACCGACGAAACAATCCTTGAAAAAACCGGAAGCCACTTCGGAGTACCTCTCTCCAAAATTACTATTCGGATAAACAAAATGACGTAATTTCCACGACCTATAAAACCCACTACGCCGGAAAATTTTACAACTGCTCAATTTACTACGGCAGTGTAAAGTGCGACCTTTTGGGTTCTGCCCGAGACTTCGGCATTGCTACAACAACCCTCTCTACGCGCAGCGAAAAAAGCGAAGCAGGTGAGTAAATGAGCATTGTGCAGGCCCAAAATTCAACTGGGGTACAGCGTCGGAAAGCCCGATGGTATTTTTGGAAAAAATCAAAAAAGAAGCTGGAATTCTTCCAAAAATCCAGTGGATTGCCTGTAACGGGAGAGCTTGATGCTCCAACCATTGATGCACTTCGTTAACATATAAGTAGAGTGTCCACCCACGGGCGCGGAGAAAATTCTATTATTGCCTAGCTAAAAAATCCCGCCCACTATTTAGTCGGACTGGTTGCCAAAAATTGACATATCCATTTTAGTGAACTTAGCAGACGTAGAAGAAGGTGTTGTAGGGACAGGAGTACGCCAAGTCAGGCGATACCGTTTTTCAAGCGGGGTTTCAGAAAAAACTTCCCCGTTTTCATCTGTGTATTCAAGCGTAATAGTAGCCATCCTCTCAATTCGATTTAATATCAGCCCAGCAATCGCTGGGTGTTCCAAATCGCCCTCTTGAGAAAATTCAGGCTTAGCACTGCTTAATCGCTCCATTAGTGGAGTGCCCTCTGGTATCGGGCCGCACAGCAGTTTTCTAGTGGGCGCAGCCACAGGAGTAGCCGGTTTTAGTTTGGCAGGCATTGAAGCTGCAGAATTAATAATTAGTGGGTTTCCTGCGCTTGGTTTTTGCTCCACTGGCCTCGTTGAATGCTGTGGATGTTGCTGATCCACTTTCTTTTTTCTTTGCTTAGATAGCCCGCGTTCTTTTCTTATCCTGTGCAATGCATTCTTAAAACTTGATTCAGTCATTGTGAAACCGAGTTCAAGGGTACCCTTAAAAACAGCTGCTATTGGAACTCCAGCCTTTATTGCGCCTTCGACGTCATCGTAAATATCACGAAGTCTTGCTATTTCCGGCTTCTTAGAATTTTTAGCTAACTCTTTAAATAGAGATGCTGCCGATTTTTCATTCATATTAATTCCTAATATCTCTTCATAGAAGCGGCTTCGAGTGTTTATACCATAGTGCTTGCAACTTTTCAGCTAATTTATTGCATTTTAGTGCCAATAAATACTATTTTTTGCATTTTTTACGCAATTAATTGCAAATTTAAGATACTTTTAGCAATTGACACGCTAACTCTTTGCTACTTTGCTGCAACGCCTATTTTTAAGACATCCCCGAGCTTTGGTATAGTTATAGAAAAAACTTTAGAACTTTACAAGGTGGGGTTTGTCTGACACATGATGCGCTACGCTATCATGTGCCAGCCAAACCACGTCAACACGTTCGGCGGCTACGCCTTCTCACCTGTTGACTCCCCTTGCAAGGGCGCTGCCCTTGACCCGCTAGCGAGCGCACCGCCGGAGCGCCACGCAGGCACCGCCTAAGCCACCCTTGGAGTAAAGATGCCCTTTGAAAAAATCGGTGATGAAGCGTTGGACGCGAAAATAGCAGTCCGCTTAACTACTGCTGAAAAGCAGCGCTTGGCAGTAGATGCCGAGATTGCCGGACTCTCCATGAGCGCACTCGTGCGCGCCCGTTATTTTGGCCGGCCCATCATTGCCAGTGCCGATCTTGCAATGATCAACAACTTGAACAGCTTGCGTGGTCAGCTAAAAAACATGCACAACGAGAGCAATGGCGAGTACGCGCCAGAGACAAGCGCGATGCTGGCACTTATAGCCGACGCGGTAAGGGCAATTGCGAGGTCTAAAAAATGATCGGCGAAAAAATCCAAAACCGAAAAAAAAGCAGTGGGAAATCGCAGCGTGTTACACAGCTAACACATTATATTTCCAACCCAGAATTGGAAAATGGAAAAGAAAAATGCATCCACTTTGAAGCTGATAACTTCATCACAGATGAGATGGATTCGCAAATTCAAGAGATGATTGCTCTTGCAACGGCAGCAGTGCGCAGCAAAGACCCAATTGATCATTATGTTTTAAGCTGGCAGGAAGGCGAGACTCCGACCATTGAGCAAGCCCGCGAAGCGGTACAAATGACAATGAAGCACTTGGGTCTTGAAGGCCATCAAGTGATATGGGGGCTGCACGCAGACACAGACAATATTCACATTCATATTGAAATTAACAGAGTTCACCCGGAAACTTTAAAAGTTGTTGAGATCAACAAAGGATTTCAAAAAAACGCCATTCAACAAGCAGCCGCTTTGGTAGAAAAAAAACAAGGCTGGAAAAGTCACGACAACGCAAGATTCAAAACAGATGAACTTGGACATTTAATTGTTGATAGTAAAGACCGCCCTAAAGTATTTGAGAAACCAGATAAGAATAAAAACCCAAGCGGTCATGCGCAAGGCATGGAAATTCAAACCGGCCAAAAATCAGCGCAACGAATCGCTATTGAAGATGGTTCAGAAATTATTATAAAAGCAACGAGCTGGGCCGATCTTCATGAAAAATTGGCCGAAGTAGGTATGGAATATCGCCGCAATGGAAGCGGTGCCGTAATATTTGTTGGAGATGTTGGCATCAAAGCCAGCGACGTGAATAGGAAATTCAGCTTCGGGAGCCTGCAAAAACGCTTCGGACTTTATCAACCAGCGAACGAAAAGGAAATTAAAAATGACCCACACAACCGAACCCAACTCATCAATAACGAGTACAAGTCGGACTTTGCAAAGAGCGGGTTTGGCACCGGCAACAATATGCGCAATTTGTCCGGCTGCAATTTGGCACACAGTGAAAAAAACCGGCAAGGAAAAACCAGTTATGAGGGTGTATTGCAGCTTGATGTCGGCACTTATCGACAGCGAGATTCTGGAATGCGACGGGGAAGCAATAGCCACAGCGCAGAAATTGGCGAAAGAAGAAAAAGCATAATTCGCCCGCTGGCTGATAACCAGCCCGGCTGGAACGAATACATTGCAATCCGCGATGCGCAAAAAGTTGCAAAAACTCAAGAAACACTGGCGCTGCAAAAGCGTCATGGTGACGAACGCACCGCGCTTTACGAAAAATTAAAAGCCGAGCGCACACAAGCGATGCAGGGAGATTGGAGTGGGAAAGGCGCAGCTAAAAACCAAAAGAAAAGTGGTTTGGCGACCTTGCAAGCAGCCGAAAAACTGGAGATGTCTGAGAGACACCGGGACGAAAGAAAAGCGCTGCAAGCCCGCTATCGGCTATTGCCCATGTACAAGGTTTGGAAAGAACAACCGCAAATTGTCGGCTTGCAAGTTCTACCTGTTCTTTTGCAGCAAAACACACGCGACAAGCAAATCTCAGTTGCTAAAACACTGCGGTCGTTGACAAGCAACGTTGATGCACGCCAGCACACCACATACCAGCTCGACCATAGGGACGTTTTTCGAGATGAGGGCAGAACGATTGCAGTGCTTGATCTGCAATCAAATGCTGGCATTGCCGCCGCTTTAGCAGTTGCGCAGCAGAAATTCGGCAACGTGCTTGAACTCACCGGCTCTGACGAATTTAAGAAAAACGCTGTGGCGGTGGCCGTGGAC
>JAHAYB010000227.1 GCA_018384835.1 Comamonas sp. | reverse complement strand
TTCATTTGCTCCAGGGTCATGAGGTGGCGCTTGGGGTGCATCCCGTCGCGCAAGGTCATGTCGTGCAGGGTGATTTTTTTGCTCATAGTGTGTGTCCTTTGTTGCGCTTGAAGGGGCTTTAGGCCGTTTGCAGGGTGAGCTTGCCAGCCAGGATTTCTTCGGCAAACATCTCGGCGGTGCGGGCAGCAGCAGCGGTCATGATGTCCAGGTTGCCAGCGTATTTGGGCAGGTAGTCGCCCAAGCCTTCCACTTCCAGGAAGACGCTAACGCGGTTGCCATCAAACACGGGGCCGTTGACCAGTTTGTAGCCGGGCACGTATTTCTGCACTTCAGCCATCATGTCGTGGATGCTTTTGGTGATGGCTTCTTTGTTGGGTTCGCCTTCTACCAAGCAATGCACGGTGTCGCGCATGATCATGGGCGGCTCGGCAGGGTTGATGATGATGGCCTTGCCTTTTTTAGCGCCACCGACTTTTTCAATCGCGCCAGAGGTGGTGCGGGTGAATTCGTCGATGTTTTTGCGTGTGCCAGGGCCAGCAGACTTGCTAGAGACGGTGGCAACGATTTCGCCATACTCCACAGGCTGCACACGGGCCACGGCTGCCACCATGGGAATGGTGGCCTGGCCGCCGCAAGTGACCATATTGACGTTCATCTCGGCCTTGCCGACGTGTTCCTTCAAGTTCACGGGGGGCACGCAGTAGGGGCCAATGGCAGCGGGGGTGAGGTCAATCATCATCGCGCCTTGCTCGTTGACTTTGCGCGAGTTCTCAGCGTGGACGTAGGCGCTGGTCGCGTCAAAGACGATTTGCACACCATCGGCCTTCATGTGGGGCACTAGGCCATCTACACCTTCGTGGGTGGTTTTAATGCCCATTTCGCGGGCACGTTTGAGGCCATCGGACTCGGGGTCAATGCCCACCATCCACACGGGTTCCAGCACGGGGCTGCGTTGCAGCTTGGCCAGTAGGTCGGTGCCGATGTTGCCGGGGCCAATCAGGGCACATTTGATTTTTTTGCTCATATAAAGCTTCCTTCAAAAAAGATTTCACATTCAGCACATGGAGGACAGCACGCCGCCGTCCACCCGCAGCGCTGCGCCGGTGGTAGCAGCAGATAGGGGGCTGCAAACATAGGCAACCAGGGCGGCTACCTCAGAGGGGTCCACAAAGCGCTTGACCAACGAGGTGGGGCGGGCTTCGCGGAAGAAGCGGCGCTCGGCTTCGTCCACATCCACGCCTTGGTCGGCAGCCAATTTGGCCAAGAAGGCTTCTACGCCCTCGGTGCGCGTGGGGCCGGGCAGCACGGCGTTAACGGTCACGCCCGTACCTGCGCAGTGCTGCGCCAGTCCACGCGAGATGGAGAGCTGCGCCGCCTTGCTCATGCCGTAGTGAATCATCTCGGTAGGCGGGTTCACGCCCGATTCACTATTGATAAACACCACCCGCCCCCAGCCTGTGGCCTGCATGGCGGGCAGCAAGGCGCGGGTGAGGCGCACACCGCTCATCACGTTGGCATCAAAAAAGCGCTGCCAGGCATCATCGCCAATGGCCTCGAAGGGCTGCGGGTCAAAGATGCCGAAGTTATTCACCAGAATTTGCACGCCTGCGCTGGCTTGCGCTAACTGCGCACAGCCTGCGGCGGTGGTGATGTCTGCCGCTATGCCGCTGACCTGGGCTTGTGGCACGCTGGCCTGTAGGCGCTGCACGGCTTGCGCCACACGCGCCGCGTCGCGGCCATTGAGCACGACGGTTGCGCCTTCCCGCGCTAAGGCGCTGGCAATGGCAAAACCAATGCCAGCGGTAGAGCCGGTGACTAGGGCGCGTTTGCCTTGGATTTGCAAGTCCATATGGTTTGCTCCTTACTGCAATAGCACTGCAATAACAATCAGTAAAACAATCCGTTAGATAAAGCGCACCGAGCAGCCACCAATGCCGCCAATGGTGACGCGCAGGTTATCGCCCGCCGCAACGGGAACCATGATGCCCAGCGAGCCAGACAGCACGACTTCGCCCGCCTCCAGCGCAATGCCCAGGCGGCCTAGGGTGTTGGCCAGCCAAGCCACGGCGTTAGCAGGGTGGCCTAGAGCGGCAGCACCTGCGCCGGTGGCAATCAGCTCGCCATTTTTCTCTAGCACCATGCCGCAGGTGCCTAAATCGACATCACGTACATCTACCAGGCGGTCGCCCAGCACGAATACGCCGCAACTGGCGTTGTCGGCCACCGTGTCTTGGATTTTGATTTTCCAGTCTTGGATGCGGCTATCGACAATCTCAAAGCAGGCCATCACGCCCTCGGTGGCGGCCAGTACATCGGCAGCGGTGATGCCGGGGCCTTTGAGGGTTTTCTTCAGCACAAAGGCAATTTCGCCTTCGGCTTTGGGTTGAATCAGGGTTTTGGCCTCAATCGCTTCGCCCTCGTTGAAGACCATGCCATCGGTCAGCCAGCCAAAGTCGGGCTGGAATACGCCCAGCATGTTCATCACGGCCTTGCTGGTCACGCCGATTTTTTTACCCACAACTTTCTCACCTGCGGCCAAGCGACGCGCCAGCATTTTTTGCTGGATGGCGTAGGCATCTTCAATGGTGATATCGGGGTAGCGGTTGGTTAGCGGCTCCAGCGTGCGGCATTGGGTCAGCGCGTCGTACAGTTCGCCGCCGAGTTGGTCAATCAGTTCAGGGGTCATGGGAATTTCAAGAGTCAAGTTAAACAAGCGCCTGCCATTGAGGCGAAACCAAGCACTGTAGGCTGGATGGCTAGCACCATCCAATCAAAGCAAGGGATGATGCGATTCCAAAATAGAATCGCAACCCCCATATTGCCCTGCTTGTTACCAAGTCAAGGGCAATTTGCTTTTAGCTTTTAGTACTTCACCATGACGTTGCGCAGGTCGGTATAGAACTCAAACGAGTGGAGACCGCCCTCACGCCCCACGCCCGAGGCTTTGGAGCCGCCAAACGAGGTGCGCAGGTCGCGCAGGAACCAGCTATTAATCCAAGCCAGACCCACATGGATTTCATGCGCCATGCGGTTAGCGCGGCCAATGTCCTGGGTGTAGATGGAGGTGGCCAGGCCGTAGCGGTTGGCGTTGACCTTCTCCAGCACTTCCTCTTCGGTATCAAAGGGGCTGATGTGGCAGCAGGGGCCAAAAATTTCATCCGTTACTACCGAGGCAGTTTCGGGCAAGCCTGTCCAAATGGTGGGTTGTACCCAGCAACCGTCTTTCAGCTCATCGGGCATGTCGGGAATGCCGCCGCCAGTGACAACGGTTGCACCTTCATCACGCGCTTTTTGGTAGTAGGACAGCACTTTTTGCTGGTGCTCTTTGCTGATGGCAGGACCAATCTTGGTGTCTTCATCAAAGGGGCGGCCTGGCTTCATGGCTTCGGCCTTGTCTTTGAGGGCAGCCACAAACTTCTCGAACAGCGGGCGCTCGACATAAACGCGCTCGGTGCCCAAGCAGACCTGACCGGCGTTTTCAAAGCAAGAGCGGGTCACGGTATCCACCGCTACCTGGAAGTCGCAATCAGCAAACACGATGGCCGCGTTTTTGCCACCCAGCTCCATAGAGACGGGGCGAATGCCCTGGGCAGCAGCCTGCATGATGGCGGTGCCGGTGCGCGTCTCGCCGGTGAAGGTAATGCCATTGACATCCTGGTTGGTGGTCAAGAACTCACCTGCCGAGTTGGGACCAAAACCATGCACCACGTTGTAAACGCCCTTGGGTACGCCCACGGTATTCATCACCTCGCCCAGCAAGGTGGCAGTGGCGGGGGTTTCTTCACTGGGTTTGACCACTACGGTGTTGCCGCAGGCCAGGGCGGGGCCGACCTTCCAAGTCATTAGCAGCAGGGGCAGGTTCCAGGGGCAGATTACGCCAATCACGCCACGGGGCACGCGCACACCGTAGG
>JAHAYB010000209.1 GCA_018384835.1 Comamonas sp. | reverse complement strand
ACCAAGCACTGCGTGCGCTTTAGCATGAGCCTGTGCCCCAAACAGGCCAAGGGCGTAGTCGGCGTAAAAGGCACCATCAAGGCCGAGCCGCTGCACCTGATTAACGGCAAGGAAAAGCTCAAGCTGGTGTTTGACTGCAAGCCCTGCGAGATGCACGTGGTCGGCAAGATGAAAAAATCCGTCATCCAGCAGCACCAGCAGCAAATGCGCGAGCAGCCCATGCAGTTCTATCGCCGCAAAGCCCTGCAAAACCAGAAAAACCTGCAAACCCCAGCTTGAACATGGCGAGACAAAAGGCTCCTGATAAAGCCCAAAGCGCCCTGTTGCCGCCCTGGTCGCCCCTGCCAGATAGCGCCATCCACCTACCGCGCACTGCGCAGGAGTTTTCCCAGGCACGGCAGGCGCTGCTGGCTGCCAAGGTGCTGGGCTTTGATACCGAGAGCAAGCCCATCTTCCGCGCTGGGCAGGAGGACACTGGCCCCCACCTGGTGCAACTGGCCACCCCAGAAGCGGCTTGGCTGCTGCAACTGCACCAGCCCGAGGCACTCGCCCTGGCGCGTGAGGTGCTGGCCGCACCGCATATCGCCAAAGTCGGCTTTGGTTTGAGCAACGACTTGCACATCCTGCCCCAGCGCCTGGGCGTGCAAGTGGCCAATGTGCAGGATTTGGACAAGGTGTTTCGCCGCCACGGCTACGGCCACAGCACAGGCGTAAGAGCCGCTATGGCGCTGGTGCTGGGGCGCAGCTTTAGCAAGTCCAAACGCATCAGCACCAGCAATTGGGCAGCGCGGCAACTTAGCGCCGCGCAAATCCGCTATGCCGCTAACGATGCCCATGCACCGGCCTTGATTCATGCCGCCCTGCCCGCCTGGGAGGCTCAACAGCCCCAGCCCACCAAGAAACCACCACGCCCACCGCGCCAGCCACGTCCCCCTCGCCAGCCCATACCGCCCAAGCAGCCCGTGCCTGCCAGCTACAAACATCCCAATATCGTCATGCGCTGGTTGTTGCGTGGCTTTGCCGTTTTCTGCCTGGGGCTGGGCATTGCAGGGGTGTTTATCCCAGGGCTGCCCACCACAGTGTTTATCTTGATGGCCAGTTGGGCCGCCGCCCGCAGCAGCCCGCGCCTACACGCCTGGCTGCACCAGCACCGATTGTTTGGCCCCATGCTGCGCAACTGGGAGGCAGGTGGCTACGTCAGCCGCCGTGCCAAATACAGCGCGGCGGCTACCATGCTGCTCAGTGCCCTTATTTTGTGGTGGCTGCCGGGGCGGCCTTGGTGGGTGCCTTGGCTGGCCAGCACTTGCATGGCTACGGTGTTTGTCTGGCTCTGGTTGCGGCCAGAACCACCTGAAGATGGAAAAATCACAAAAAATTTTTCCACTGCTGCAAACTCAGAAAAAATCAGGCTATAATCACGTTTTTATTCCCTGATAGCTCAGTCGGTAGAGCGACGGACTGTTAATCCGCAGGTCCCTGGTTCGAGCCCAGGTCGGGGAGCCAAAACAGCCAGGCAGATATTTTTATCTGTCTGGCTTTTTTTATGCTTTTTTCACTGCGCCTACTACGCCCATGCCCAGCGCCCTGCATCTGCCCTGGCTGCAAGAAAACGACCCCTTCCCCCCGGTAGAAACCGCTTGGGGCGAAGACAGCCCCATGCCTGGCTTGCTGGCCGCCGGTGGTCAGCTCAATGCCGATAGCCTGCAAGCCGCCTACCGCGACGGCATTTTCCCCTGGTTCAGCCCTGGGCAGCCACCACTATGGTGGTCACCTGACCCGCGCATGGTGCTCTACCCCGAGCGCTTTCGCCTGCACCGCTCTCTGCGCAAAACCATCAAAGCCTTTATGCGTAGCAGTAGCTGTGCCATTCGCATCAACAGCAGCTTTACCCAGGTGATGCAGCATTGCGCCCACACCCCGCGCAGCGGCCAGAACGGCACCTGGATTGTGCCCAGCATCATCAGCGCCTATAGCGCCCTGCACGCCCGTGGCCTGGCGCACAGCGTGGAAACCTGGGTGGACGGCCAACTGGTAGGCGGCCTGTACTGCGTGGCGCTAGGGCGGGCGGTGTATGGCGAATCCATGTTCGCCCACCAGCGCGATGCCTCCAAAATTGCCCTGGCCGCGCTAGTGGCACTCTGCCGCCAGCAAGGCGTGCCGCAGATAGATTGCCAGCAGGCCACGGGGCATCTGGCCTCTCTGGGCGGCTGCGAAGTGCCACGCGCCCAGTTTTTGGCCTTGGCACGTAGCCAGCAAAGCCTGCCCGCCCTGCGCTGGGAATTGAACCCTGAAGATTGGCAAGCGCTGCTGGACTAAACTGCTGCGCCTAGCCACTTACGACCACTCTTCACCCCACATTGCCTTGGATAGTCCCAGCCCTACCCCTCCGCCGCAGCCTGGTTCCAGCCGCACACACCGTATCCAGCTCTATACCACGGCAGATTACGCTTGCAGCTACCTGCCCGCCCAGCAAGCCCGCTCCCTGGTGGTTGCCCCTGGGCAGGTGGTGGATAGCGCGGCCTACTCCCAACTGGTGCAGCAGGGCTTTAGGCGCAGCGGCCACTTCACCTACCGCCCCGCCTGCCTGAACTGCCAAGCCTGCCAGTCCATACGCCTGCCCGTGGCCGAATTTGCCCCCAACCGCAGCCAGCGGCGCAATTGGCGCAACCACCAGCCGCATTTACGCGCCGACATCCTGCCCCCCGATTTTGACGAAGCGCATTACGCCCTCTACCAGCGCTACCAGCAGGCACGCCACCCCGGCGGCAGCATGGCCGAAGATGGCGCAGAGCAGTACAGCGACTTTTTGCTCGATAGCCCAGTGGATACCTTTCTGGTGGCCTTCTACGACCAGCGCCTGCCGCAAGCACAGGCGCTGCGCATGGTCAGCATCATCGACCAGCTCAGTGACGGGCTGTCTGCCGTCTATACCTTCTACGACCCTGAGCCGCCCCAAGCCGGCTACGGCACCTATGGCGTGCTGTGGCAAATTGCCCTGGCGCAGCGCCTGCAACTGCCCTATGTCTATCTGGGCTACTGGATTGGGCAATCGCCCAAAATGCGCTACAAGCAAGACTTTCGCCCCCACGAAATTTTGCAAAACGGCCAATGGCAACGCCCCGCGACTGATACCAAAGCAGCAGCACAGGGCTAGAATGCGGGTTTTTGCCCAAATTTCATATAGAGAAAAATAGCCATGGCCTTACACGACCCCGACTTGCCAGCCAAACCCAGCGTACAGGTGCTAGAGCGCATGTTCGCCCTGGTGGACGTGCTGGCCGCACGTGAAGAGGCGGTATCGCTTAAAGAAATCAGCGAAAAAACTGGACTACACCCCTCCACCGCCCACCGCATCCTCAACGACCTGGCCGTAGGGCGCTTTGTCGATAGGCCAGAGTCGGGCAGCTACCGCCTGGGTATGCGCCTGCTGGAGCTGGGTAACCTCGTCAAAGCCCGCCTAAG
>JAHAYB010000208.1 GCA_018384835.1 Comamonas sp. | reverse complement strand
CAAGCCCTGGCGCAGCGCCTGCAAGCAGCGGGTGTGTCCTTTGCCAGCGCCCAGGCGCAGGAAAGCGATGGCCGCATTGCCCAGGCGGGCGAGGCGGTGATGTACCTCACCGATGGCCGCAGCGCCACCCAGCGCAGCAACGCCAGCGGCGTGGCTAACACCGTGCTGATTGACTTGGCGCTGGACTACAACAAGGCCAGCCGCATGGCCATCAGCAGCGCCTTGCAAGCCAGCGAAGCCGCTGTGACCGCTGCCGTCGGCCTGCTGCAAGCCGCTGGCTTGGCCGTGTCGCGCATGACGGACATCCCCGGCCTGATGGTGATGCGTACTGTTGCCATGCTGGCCAACGAAGCCGCCGATGCCGTCAACCAAGGCGTATGCACCCCCGCAGGTGCCGATGCCGCCATGTGCAAGGGTGTGAACTACCCCCGTGGCTCTTTGGAGTGGGCAGACCAGATGGGCCTGGCCGCCGTGCGCGAAGTGCTGGCCAACCTGGGTGGCTTCTACGGTGAAGACCGCTACCGCATCTCCCCCCTGATTAGCCAGCGCGTGCTGGCCGGAAAGAGCATCCATGACTGAGGCGGTAAACAACGTGAATACAGCCGCAGTGCCTGAAGACCCCCAGGCACTGGCCGAGGCGGTTGCCAAGTCGATGTGGGCGCGTGACCGCGCCGCGCAAGCGATGGGGATGCGCATTGACAGCGTTGGCCCAGGCCGTGCCACCCTGAGCATGCCTGTGCGTGAAGACATGCTCAACGGCCACGACATCTGCCACGGCGGCATTACCTTCGCCTTGGCCGATACCGCTTTTGCCTATGCCTGCAATGCCTACAACTTCAACACCGTGGGCGCGGGCTGCAATATCGAATACCTCGCCCCCGGCCTGCCCGGCGAGACGCTCACTGCCCAGGCCGTGGAAACCCACCTGGCCGGGCGCAACGGCATCTACGACGTAACAGTGCGCGACAGCAAGGGCACGGTGCTGGCCTTGTTCCGTGGCAAAAGCCGCCGCGTTGCGGGCAACGTCATTCGTTGATAGTGCTTTGCCTGCTTGCCTGTTTTTTTTGATTTCAACTTCTTAGCCGCTATTTAGCCAATCTTTCCCCAAGGAACCCAGCCCATGCTCGTCAAAAACCCCCAACCTGGTGAATTGGAAGCCATCGAAACCGCCAGCCGCGATGAAATCAGCGCCCTGCAATTGCAGCGCCTGCAATGGTCGCTGCGCCACACCTACGACAACGTAGAACCCTACCGCAAGCGCTGCCAGGAAAAAGGTATCCACCCCGACGACCTGAAAACCCTGTCTGACCTGTCCAAGTTCCCCTTCATGACCAAGGCAGACCTGCGCGACCACTACCCCTTTGGCCTGTTTGCTGTGCCGCAAAGCAAAATTGCTCGCCTGCACGCCTCCAGCGGTACCACGGGTAAATCGGTGGTGGTGGGCTATACCCAAAGCGACTTGAATAACTGGGCCAACCTGATTGCCCGTTCCCTACGCGCTGCCGGTCTGCGTGCTGGTCACATGGTGCACAACGCCTACGGCTACGGCATGTTCACTGGTGGCTTGGGTGCGCATTACGGCATTGAGCGCCTGGGTTGCACCGTGGTTCCCATGTCTGGCGGCCAGACTGAGAAGCAAGTGCAGCAGATTGTGGACTTCCGCCCCGACGGCATGATGGTCACGCCCTCCTACTCGCTGGTGATTGCTGAAGAGTTTGAACGCCGTGGCATCGACCCCAAAGATATTTCCCTCAAAGTGGGCATCTTCGGTGCCGAGCCTTGGGGCGAAGGGATGCGCGCTGAAATCGAGCGCAAGCTGGGCATTGATGCCGTCGATATCTACGGCCTGACTGAAGTCATGGGCCCCGGCGTAGCCAGCGAATGTATTGAAACCAAAGACGGCCCCGTGGTGTGGGAAGACCATTTCTACCCAGAAATCATCGACCCCGAGACCGGAGAAGTCCTGCCCGACGGCGAAATGGGCGAGCTGGTATTTACCTCGCTGACCAAAGAGGGCTTCCCCGTCATCCGCTACCGTACCCGTGACTTGACCCGCCTGCTCAAGCCCACAGCACGCTCCTTCCGCCGCCTGGGCAAGATTACCGGCCGCTCTGACGACATGCTGATTGTGCGTGGCGTGAACGTCTTCCCCACGCAGATTGAAGAGCAAATCATGCGCGACCCACGTCTGTCGGGCAACTACCAAATCGTGCTCAACCGCGACGGCCATATGGACAACGTGGAAGTGCGCTGCGAGCTGCAACGCGAAGCATCCAGCCTGGGTGCTGACGACCGTGCTCAGCTGGCCAAGACCTTGCAGCACCACATCAAGACCATCATCGGCATCTCTACCAAGATTACGGTGCTGGACTTCAACGGCATCCCCCGCACCGAGGTGGGCAAAGCCCGCCGCGTGATTGACCAACGCCCCCAACAAGTTTAAGGAGCAGCCCCTCATGACCCAAGCCTTTATTTGCGACGCAATTCGCACCCCCATTGGCCGTTATGGCGGCACGCTGTCTTCGGTGCGTGCTGACGACCTGGGCGCAGTGCCCATGAAGGCGCTGATGGAGCGCAACACCCAAGTCGATTGGGCTGCGGTAGAAGACGTGATTTACGGCTGCGCCAACCA
>JAHAYB010000140.1 GCA_018384835.1 Comamonas sp. | reverse complement strand
ATTTATATGACTGGAGCGCCCATATTGAATTTATGGCTATCATGGCTGACGATGATGTGGTATCACCCACCTATTATCTGGATGGCTATCAAGCACTGTTGAATCAGCCTAGCGCAAGTTGTATATCGGTAGGTACATCATTTGCAGATTTTGGCAATGGTGGCTTGCATAATATCACCCAGCCTTCCATGCGAGGGGGACGCACTATAGAGCGAATGCTTGCTTGGAGTGGAATAGCAGCCCGTATAACCATGTATGACGTGAGCCGTCGTGCAGCTATCACACAAGGGCTAGCGTACTTGAGAGCTACGCCATTGCAAGGCTTAACATTAGCAGAAGACTTGATTGAATTAAGCCGTTTGGCGCATGGTGATTTTATTCAATTAAGCGGGCGTGGTTTTTTTGTGCATTACCCTCATCATGGTGCGCATGATGGAGGTGGTACAGAGCGGTTTTACGAACTATTATGCAAACCAGTTGGGTTAAATTACAATATGGTTTACTTTATGGCTTTGAGTACGGCCATCCAATGTGCTATATTTTTACTTGGAAAATATTCACCAATTAAAAATATAAATGAACGTATGGAATGCGCCCAATATATTTTCAAAAAGATATACATTGAGAGCTTTCTACCTAAAGTTGCGGCTGACGGCGCTTCAGAAGCAGCTAGCATGTTGTTCTCTGACCATCCCAATGCTTTAGCTGGATTCAAAAAATACTGTAATCTAAAGAACTTAGATGAACTGGTTTTTGATATTGATTTACTCAACTGGTTTTTAGAAATTTTATCTGTTTTTGAAGATAGAAATAAAGCATTAGAAAATAGAATATCTGAAAAATTCAAGAATTTTTGCATTGATGTTTTGAATTGATTTTTTAGAAAAAATAAACCTCCTTCAAAAAAATTACGAATAATCCAACAGCTATGCCCACCCCAGACATCCGCTGGATACAGCGCCTCTCCAACTACCAACGCGCCCGCCAGCGCTTGGCCGATGCGGTCACACTCGCCCAGAGCCGCCCCCTCAGCGACTTGGAAAAGCAGGGCTTAATCCAAACATTTGAGTTTTCTTTGAACTGGCTTGAAAGGTGATGTTTCAATCCACGTCTGTAACCGGGCGAAAAAGCTTGAAAGCGGTTAAAAGCATAAGCAGAACCACCCCGCCCTACGGGCACCCCTCCTTGACAAGGAGGGGAGTCAAAAAGCGACCCAAATTCTCCCCCTGCCAAGGGGGAGTACCCGAAGGGGGAAGGGGTTGCTATCACCCATTGTTTACGCAATTCGAGGCGCAGATGCTGGCAAGGTAGCCCGCGTGATAGCCGCCGCTGCCGCTGACCCTAGCACCCCGCTACGTTTTGGCCTGCCGCCGACCTATGCCGTAGCGCAAATTTGCCAACTGCTGCAAGCCTGCGAGGGGGTGGAGCGCGTCATCCTCTACGGCTCGCGTGCCAAGGGCAATTTCCGGCCAGGTTCGGATATTGACCCGGTGCGCGACAAGCCTCGTCCTTCAGGGCGGGGAAGGATAGCG
>JAHAYB010000139.1 GCA_018384835.1 Comamonas sp. | reverse complement strand
TCTAATGGCTTTCCTAACACCAGATGTTTAAGTAAAAAATCCAGTTCATATGTCCAGCTTAGCATTGCCAACAAAATTAATTAATGATATAAAGTTCGATACGCATATGAGAGCCTATGAAGACTGGGATTTTCAACTGGCTGTTTATAGTCGTAATTTTCCAGTACATGTTCCAATACTACGCTCTCGAATTTTTGAAGTGCATGACAGCACGACAGATAGGCGAGGACAAAGTAAGGCCGCCCATGATTTCAATGCTGTTATGGATTATTTGTATGTTTATCGTCGCCATCCAGCACCAGTGGAAGGACTAAAAATTAAGCGTGCTAATTTCTTAAAAAATATAGGCTTAGATATACCATTAGAAATGTTTTAGTTTATTAATTAAGCACCATAGTTAAATGAGAAGATGAGTGCGCCAACATCAGAGCATTCAGTTAGGTCATTGTGTGGGCAGCCGCCACCCGCGGCTCTACATCCAGTATATGGTAAAGAGGGTAGCAACGCACCCAAGAAAGCAGTAGATTGATGCCTTCTCTCCCCACGCATACAGACATCCGCTGGATACAGCGCCTCTCCAACTACCAACGCGCCCGCCAGCGCTTGGCCGATGCGGTCACACTCGCCCAGAGCCGTCCCCTTAGCGATCTGGAAAAGCAGGGGCTTATTCAAGCATTTGAGCTTGTCTTTGAACTGGCTTGGAAGGTGATGAAAGATTATTTCCTTTACCAAGGCAACCCCGAAATCACAGGCTCGCGTGATGCGATTCGCCAGGCTTTTCAGGTAGGCATCGTGCAAGATGGCGAGGGCTGGATGGAGATGATTAAAAGCCGCAACCAGTCCTCCCACACCTACAACGAGGCCGTGGCCAACGATATCGCCCAGAAGGTGTTGCAGCGCTATCACCCGTTGTTTGCGCAGTTCGAGGCGCAGATGCTGGCAAGGCAGCCCGCATGATGGCCGCCGCCGCTAACCCTAGCGCCCCGCTGCGTTTTGGCCTGCCCGCCTATGCTGTAGCGCAAATTTGCCAACTGCTGCAAGCCTGCGAGGGGGTGGAGCGCATCATCCTCTACGGCTCGCGTGCCAAGGGCAATTTCCGGCCAGGTTCGGATATTGACCCGGTGCGCGACAAGCCTCGTCCTTCAGGGCGGGGAAGGATAGCG
>JAHAYB010000124.1 GCA_018384835.1 Comamonas sp. | reverse complement strand
AAGGACAAGGACAAGGGCACAGACCTAGGCATTTTGCAATTGCAAGGCAGTTTGGCGCAGGCCAATGGGGCGCGGGTACACCGCTATCTGCCCCTGAGCATCCCCGCCGAGGTGCGCCACTATGTGCGCGATAGTGTGCTTGCCGGTCAAGGGCGGGATGTGCGCTTTGAAGTGGCGGGCGCTTTGCGCGATATGCCGTTTCGCCAACCCGGTGGTGGTGGGGGGGGTGGGCGCTTTCACATTAGCGCCCCGGTGTATGCGGTGGATTACGACTATCTACCCGCTTCGCTATTAGCCTCTGGTCACGCCCCTTGGCCTGGTTTGCGGCAATTGGCGGGGGTGTTGCAAATCGATGGTCAGGGGATGCGCATCCTCCAGGCGCAGGCCCAAGTACAAGCACCCCAGGGCATCGCCCGCGTGGCGTTTGAGCAGGTGCAGGCCGAGATTGCCGATTGGCACCATCCCGTTGTACAGGTACAAGGGCGCAGCCAAGATAGCCTGGCCGCCATGCTCCAAGTGCTGCGCCATAGCGCCGTGCAGCATTTGACCGCCGATGCCTTGGCACGAGCACAAGGCCAAGGCCAGGTGGCGCTGGATTTGCAGCTTTCCATACCCCTGCAAGCACCGCAGCACAGCCGGGTCAAGGGCAGTGTGCAGTTTCTCGGGCGCGACAATCAATTGCAGTTGCGCCCGGATGTGCCAGCGCTCACCCAATTGCAAGGGCGGGTGCATTTTCATGAACAAGGCTTTGCGCTGGAGGGGGTACAGGCACAAGCCCTGGGCGGTGCGGTGCAGCTTTCGGGCGGCATGGCCGATTTGCAAACGGGCGTGCGGCTAGAGGCGCAAGGCCACGCCAGCGCCCAGGGGCTAAAGCAGGGGGCGGCGCTGGCCGTGGTGCAAGCCTTGGCGGCGCAGGCGCACGGGCAGGCCAGCTACCAGTTGCTGGTGCAATCGCAGGGGGCGGGGCTTGAGATAGAGGTGCAGTCTGACCTGCGCGGCCTGGCCTTGGACTTGCCCGCTCCGCTGGGTAAAGCGGCCTCATCAGTGCGCCCATTGCTGGTGCGCTATCAGCCCGCAGCCCAGAAAAAAAGTGGCGCTGTGGATAGCTTAGAGGTGGCATTGGGCAGCGCAGACGCACACGCACACGGTGATGGCAGTGATGGCGGCGAGGCTGGCCATTTACGCTATCTGCTCGATAGCCACAGCGGCCAGGCACGCGCCGGTTGGCTGTACTGGGGCGCAGCAGCGCAGCAACGCCCCAATACTTTGGGCATTGCCGACGGGGTGCAGGCGCAGGTGCAGACCGGCCATCTGGACATAGATGCCTGGGCGGCGCAAATGAGCCAGTTGGCCGCTGGGGCAGATGGGGCACAGCCTCAGCCCGCCCCGTGGCACAGCTTTCTACCCCAGCGCCTGCAACTGCAAGCGGGGCAATTGCACTGGCAGCAGCGTCAGCTTCACCAAGTGCAAGCGCAGATTAGCCAACAGCAAGGCCGCTGGCGTGGGCAAATACAGGCCAAGGAGCTAGCAGGCTATGTGGACTACCAGCCCCAGCACCCCTACGCCCCCGCCGGGCTGGTATTTGTGCGGCTGGCGCATTTGCACATTCCGCCCGCTTCCCCCGTCCCGCCCGCTGCGGCCTCTGCTACCGAGCCTGCGCCAGCCAACAGCGCAAGCACCAGCACCAGCAACGGGGTGGATACCTGGCCTGCGCTGGATATTCATGTGCAGGCTTTGCAAGTGGCGGGTAAAGACCTGGGTCAGCTCTTTGTGCGGGCACGCTCCCAAGGCGGGCAAACCCGCTGGGCGCTAGAGCGCTTTGAGCTGCGCACCCCCGAAGCGCGTTGGCGCTCTCAAGGCTGGTGGCAGGCCGCTTCGACAGGCGCAGGGCAGGCCGAGCACACCGCGCTGCAATTTACGCTAGAGATGCACGATGGCGGCCAGCTCCTTACCCGCCTGGGCATGGCCGGGGTGCTGCAACAGGGCAAGGGCGACCCTTCGGCAGGCTCAGGGCAGCACCCTTCGGCAAGCTCAGGGCAGCACCCTTCGGCAAGCTCAGGGCAGCACCTTTGGGCAGGCGCAGGGCAGGGCATCAGCGGGCAGATGCAATGGCAGGGCAGCCCCTTGCAGCCCGATTGGCACAGTATGCGCGGGCAGGTGGCGCTGGAGCTGGGAGCTGGCCAGTTCCTCAAGGTCGAGCCGGGTATGGCCAAGCTGCTCAGTGTGCTCAGTCTGCAATCCATTGGTAAGCGCCTGTCGGGGGATTTTCGGGACATTTTTAGCAGCGGCTTTGCCTTTGACTTTGTGCGCGGCGATATCGACATCAGCGAGGGCATCGCCCGTACCAACAACCTGCAAATGCAGGGCTTAAACGCCGCAGTGCTGATGCAGGGCGAGGCCAATCTACAAACCCAGACCCAGGCGCTGCGCCTAGTCATCGTGCCGGAAATCAACGCCATGACCGCCTCGCTGGTGGCCAGCGCCATCAACCCCGTTGCTGGGCTGGGCAGCTTGTTAGCGCAAGCGCTGCTGCGCAAGCCCATGATGGCGGCGGCCACGCGAGAATTTATCGTCAGCGGAAGCTGGGCTGAACCGGTGGTGCGTCCAGCATCGGATAGCCCAGCCAGCACCACTGACCCCCACCCCCACCCCCACCCCAATGAGGAGCCTTAACCATGCCCGTTCTGCCAATAGCCATTGCGCAAATGTGCAGCAGCCCCAATGTGGCCGACAACCTGGCCGCTGCCCACACCTTGATTGCCCAAGCCGCCGCCCAAGGCGCAGAGCTGGTAGTGCTGCCCGAATACTTCTGCGCCATGGGCTTGCGCGACAGCGACAAACTGGCTTGGTGTGAAGATTTTGGCCAAGGCGTGATTCAGGACAGCCTGGCACGCGCAGCGCAAGACGCGGGGCTGTGGCTGATTGCGGGCACTTTGCCCCTGCGTGCCCTGCCCCTTCGACAAGCTCAGGGCGACCTTCGACAGGCTCAGGGCGAGCAAGTGGGCAAGGTCTATAACAGCAGCCTGGTGTTTAGCCCCGAGGGTGAATGCACGGCGCGTTACGACAAGATGCACCTATTTCGCTTCCAGCGCGGGGCTGAGGCGTATGACGAATCGGTGGTGATTGAAGCCGGGGCAGCGCCCGTTACCACCACCATTACCGACCGCAGCGGCCATCCCTGGCGCGTGGGCTTGAGCGTGTGCTACGACCTGCGCTTTCCTGAGCTGTACCGCCAGTACGCCCTGGCTGGGGCGGAGTTGGTGGTTGTGCCCAGTGCCTTTACCTACACCACTGGCCAGGCGCATTGGGAGGTGCTGCTACGCGCCCGCGCCATTGAAAACCAATGCTATGTACTGGCCGCAGCCCAAGGCGGCAAACATGAAAACGGACGGCGCACCTGGGGGCATAGCATGGCCGTTAGCCCATGGGGGCAGGTGTTGGCGCAGCGCAGCACCCCCACGGCGGGGCTGGTATTGGCTAGCCTAGACAGCGCCGTTATTGCGCAGGCGCGTAGCCAGTTGCCTGCGCTGGAGCACAGGCGGCTGTAAATTTTTGCAAACAGGGCTTGTGTTTAAGCAGTATTCAGGCATGGTGTTGGACTTTTTTTTAGAGATGCAAAGGAGTTTTCATGTTTTCTTTATTAGGCACTTTATTTGTTGGCCTGATTGTTGGTTGGTTGGCGCGTGCCATCAAGCCTGGTCATGACAAGCTGGGGCTTGTCATGACCTCTTTGCTGGGTGTAGCTGGCTCTTTTGTGGCCTCTTATGCGGGGGTTGCTTTGGGCTGGTATGCACAAGGCCAAGCGGCGGGCTGGATTGCCTCGGTGATTGGTGCAATTGCTCTGCTGTATGCGGTGGACTTTATCAAGCAGAAAAAGAAGGGGTAAAAAAGCTATCTAATTTCTTCTGCCCTATAT
>JAHAYB010000205.1 GCA_018384835.1 Comamonas sp. | reverse complement strand
CAGTTGTAATCGAGGTTTTTAAATGGGAATTCAGCGTAAACCCAAGGCATCCATGCAAGCTGCCGAGGATGCATTTATTCAGGGTGCACCCGATGCTCAGCCGGAACCGCATGTTGTGAGGTATGAGAAAGGCATCAAGAAAGGCAATAAGCGCCAGATCAGCCTGACGATCTCCCCGGAGTTGTTGCAACGTGTAGACGAAGTGGCGAAGCGAACTGGGCAGGCGCGAGCTGCAGTAATTAATCTGGCCATCTACAAAGCGCTTGAAGGTGATATTTTCAAGACAGACTTGTAGTGGCCGTCCGGTATTTGTGTCTCATTGTTGGAGCGACGTTGTGTGCTCAGCAAGCACAGACTGAGGCAGGTTGCGCTAACCCGATTCCGGGATAGCCTGGAAGTGTCAAATTTAAAAGGAGACCAGCCATGATGCGTCTAAGCACCTTGCCGATTTTGATGGCGGACAGCTTGGTCCGGGTCCACTGGAGTACAGGTCTTGCCAGAAATGGATACGTTGATGTCAAAGTTGCTACAAGCAGCAAAGACAAGGAAACTCTGGCAGAGTTGATTGCCATTCGGCATCTTCTGTACAAGTCGCAGGTGTTCGATCGCAAGCCATTATGGGGACGAGGGCTTGAGTTAAGGGTTGCTTCAGTCCAGATACTGGATTTGCATGAGCGAACCAGCCGCAAAGCGGATCTCTACCCGTATTTTCTGTATGTAACAGCCTGCCTGGAGCACATCAAGATTAGCCTGAAATATCATTCACTAGACGATGATATTTTTTGTCTGTACAGCAAAAGTACCGTCGAGACTATTGATGGCACACTTGAATCCCACACAGTCCCTAACGAATTTTGGCAGACCAGTTTGGGTGAACTTTTTCTGAGCAAACATGCCGTTGATCAGTTTGCCATGCGCAGTGAGGCAGGCTTGGGCGGCTTGCCTAAAAATCCACGTGCCGCTTTATTGCGCTTAATGGCTTCGGGTAACAACCGCTTTGTTCGAGTCGAGCTGCCGGCTATGGTTGCAGTGCACAAATCACTGAAATACGGTTCTGAGTGCATTTCTGAATACTGGCTCGACCAACATAGCGGTTTGCACTTGACCATCGCCAAGCCGGTAACCGGCGGGCCAGGCACAGTGGTTACGGTGTTCTTTCGGACAGCCCGGCAACGGGTTGCGTGAAGGTATAAGGAGACCTCCCGGCGTTTTCTATGGGTACAGGCTGGGCAGTGTAACGTGCACTTCGATAGCACTAAAAAGCTGGTGATGCTAATACGACAACCCCCACCGAAAGGCGGGGGTTGTCATCTGAACCCTTTTTAGAAGGGTGTATCAGGTTTGGACGTTAGTCTGCGAGCTTCTCCTTGATCCAGGCGTTGACTTCAGCGGCACTGAAGCGAATGGTGCGCTTGCCGATTTTGCGTGGTTGTGGAAACGCGCCGCGTTTTACCAGCTCGTAGATCCAGGTCCTGGAGAAGCCGGTCTGATGCATCACATCGCGCATCTTCAGAATTTTGCGTTGTGACACGGAATCGAATGACTGTGTCATGATTACTACTCCTTTGGTTATTAAGGGACTTCATGATGGCAAGCTTTTCCAGGCTGCAAGGTCACGAACCGTGACATATTTTGGCAACCGGGATAAAAATCCTAAAAAATTTCTTTTGCTGGCCGTTGACAGCCATTAAAAGCACTGGTTTTGAGGTTTGCGTTTGACCAAATGCCTATGTACGAGAATAGGGAGCGCGGCCAAGCCGCTTGGTGACTTAATGGGAACTTGCGCCCTCTAGCACCTTGAGCTGTTGAATCCGTATGGGCTGGCCATCTTGCATTTGGCCTGTGTTACATGCGCTTTGGGCTTCTGCAATTTGGTCGCGAGTTAAAGCTTCTTTTTTGGCCTGTTCTATCAGTTTGAGGCGAATGCACTCTGGATCACTGGACTTATTGAGTGCTTGCTGGATTTGCTCGGGCGAGGCAGTCGAACCCCTCCAGAAAAGCAGAACAAAACCCGAGAGCACAGAAATCAGACAGGCCAGCATAACGACTGACACAATGGTGTTCCGCCTGTCATTGTAGGGCGGGGCTAGGCCTGCGCGCGGACTGTCGGGAGCATCTGCGTCCGTTTTTTGGCTTGGCCCCATAAAAGATGTGGCAGTTATAAAGGTTACGATCCCCATCAAGATCATGGCGAATGCAGTAATCATTTTAGTCTCCTGGTTTTATTGAGCTTAGGCAGCTTCGGTTATTGAGCAGCATTCAAGCTAACACGGACTTCTTCTTGCGCAAGACGGCCCCAGTGAGGGAGCCAGGCTTGCGGCGGGCTTCGTCGTCGTGGTCTTTGGGCGATCTTTAGCAGCGCCTCTATAACCGCACCTGCCGGCGCATAAGGATTGGGCAACCGGAGAATGCAAGTCATTTCAGAAAAGTCCTAAAACGTGACAAAAAATGTCACTCTGCGTGACCTTGCTCTGTTTTATCTCGTGACAAGCTTTTAGAAAAGCTTAACCACGAGATTTTTTATGCACCAGAATCGAAGTCCAGATCCGGCTCCACAGGCATCTGATAGCACGCCAGCTGCGGGCAACCGCAACGGCCAGGGCTATAGCCCATCAGGACGCTCTCTTTCGCTAAAACAGCTTCAGATAGCATTTTTTTCTCGGGCTTTTGTAGCTTTGAGCACGGTTTCCAGGAATCGTAATCGGGTTTTGCCCCGCTTGAACAGGCATCCCTCAGGTCGTCTGGTTCGGGTAGAAGTCTATGAAACACTTGAGAAAACCGCGAATTCACTTTTATGCCGTTTGGACCTTGCAACAGGTACATTAGGCTGGGTCGATGAACAAGGCAGAATGCACCTTTGCAATCAGCGTCAGCTTGCGGCTGATTGTGGCGTGTCGACTTCAGCCTTAAGTCGCCTTTTTGAACTCATGGAGCATGCTGGTTACGTCAAGCGCAGCATTCGACTCCTAACAAAGCGTCAGTCCAAGTATTTATGGACAGTCAGAACGCAGACAATCATCACCTTCACTCCGGCTTTCTTTTGTGACTTGGGAGCTACGTGTCATTACAGCTATAAGAAGGCCAAAAAGTGGGCTATCAAGCGCAGAGAAAAGCTTGAGGCGCAAACGACTCACCTTAACCCGCGTCCAGAGGTCAAGGCCCGCGCTCGGGCTGCGGAGCAGGCAAAGAGGCAGCAGCGCAAACGCAGTTTTAGCGCTTGGGTTGCCAGAGAAAAAGAGCACGAAGAACACCAAAGGCGTCGTGAGCTCAATCGTGTGCTTGCGGAGGTGGCCATAGAGCATGCCAGCGATGGCCTCACGCCACACCAAATACGCGACTTAGCAGCGCATAGGTTCAGGCGGATGTATCCCGAGAGCTAACAAGATTTACCGGCCAAGTGCCGGTAAACGTCGTGACCAAGCCTCAACAAGCCCGGTAAATACCGGGTTTTTTCATTTTTGTAGGCTGGTTTTTTTCGCGTTTCCACCCCAAAAGAGCACAAATATCTGCTTGATTGCCTTCAGCTGGGCAGCGATGTGCCACACATTCAAAATAAGTGGGATTTTTTGTGGGCCGGTTACCATGCTACGCATGAAAAGATCAGCCTTACGCAAGATACTTAGAGGCCTGTGGATAACTTGGGTGCACCGGGGCTTCACGGAAAAGCGTATAAAAAACCACCAAACCTTTCAGCTAGGCGCTTGGCAGTCCACCTATCAAGTCAGCAGCACACATGCAGCCAACAAGCTGCTTTTTTTACATACGCCTCAAATGGCTAAGCCACAAACTTTACCGTTTGTCGTACCATAGCCAGCTATAAGCCGGCCTGCGGCAAATGACCGTTTTTGGGTAAGGGAAGCGTTTTGACAATTTTCACTCCAGGCATGCGTGTGTTGTGCCGTGATGCCGAATGGCTGGTAACTCGTGTTGATGCAGCTGGCAGCAGTCAGCATCAGATTGTTTTCTGCACCGGCGTTGACGATCTGAACCGTGGCCACGAAGCGGCTTTTCTGACCCAGCTGGATCAGCTCAAGGAGGTGGACCCGCGCAAGACCGGTCTGGTGCGTGATGAGAGCAAAGGCTACTCAACCGCCAAGCTGTTTCTGGAAGCCCAGTTGCGACAGATGCCGCTGACCGACCCGCAGCCAAACTTTGATGACATGGGCTCGTTCAAACCCATGGAGTACCAGAAAGAAGCTGTACATCGGGCCTTACAGCAAATCCGTCCACGCCTGTTGCTGGCCGATCAGGTCGGTCTGGGTAAAACCATTGAAGTTGGCATGATCCTGAGCGAGTTGATTCGTCGGGGGCAGGGGCAACGCATTCTGGTGCTGGCCAAAAAATCCATGCTGACCCAGTTTCAGGCCGAGCTGTGGAACCGCTTTTCCCTGCCGCTGGTGCGCATGGACTCAGCGACTCTATCCAAACTACAGCTCAAAATTCCAGCCTCGAAAAACCC
>JAHAYB010000095.1 GCA_018384835.1 Comamonas sp. | reverse complement strand
CCTTTATCAAGCGGGGTGAGCGGGGCAGCAGTGGGAGCCGCAGAAGTGGTGGGGGCTGTGCTGGGGGTGGTGGAGGGGGTAGGGGTGGGTGCGGGCATAGTAAAAATCAGCTCCTATAGCAAACCAGGCGGCGCTGGCGGTCTAATGAATCTGAGGGTCTCAGGGAAAGGAAAAGATGGGGCACGATAGGCTGGGGCAATGCGCCCAGTGCTAAGAAGCAGCAGCAAGAATTGTAGAAGCACCCGTTTCAAAGCCTGGCTACGGCGCTAATGCCCCCTCAAGCATCTATGCCCCGCCTTTGCCGTTGCGCTGATGCGACAAGCCCAGGGCGCTAGCGGTAGGTGTAAAAGCATTGCATATGCTGGCAAAGAAGACGTGCAAAGCGCATCCGGCTGCATCAGGTATTGGTTTGGGTACTCGCTTTGGCGCTAGCTTATTTCCTAGGGTTAGTCCGACTTGATTCGCAAACTGCCCAGTTTGACGCACAATTGAGCCATTCGCCCCATTTGCTAGTCTTGGGTTTTGTTGGGTTTTACAGCCAACTGCCAATGCACCGCTGGCAGCCACCAGCCCCGCTTTATCCATTGTTAGAACCATGAATCGCCTCGCCTCTATCTTGCCCGCTGACCATGTGCTTGTCGGCGTTGAAGCTACCAGCAAAAAACGTGCTTTTGAAGAAGCCGGCCTGTTGTTTGAGGGCTTGCACGGCCTCTCACGCGCCCTGATTACCGATAGCCTATTTGCCCGCGAGCGCCTTGGCTCCACTGGCCTAGGGCATGGGGTGGCCATTCCGCATGGCCGCATCAAAGGGCTGAAGGCTCCGATGGCCGCCATGTTCCAGTTGGAGCAGCCCATCGGCTTTGATGCCCCCGATGAGCAGCCCGTCAGCCTGCTAATTTTCCTACTCGTGCCCGAGGCCGCCACCCAGCAGCACCTAGAGGTACTGTCTGAAATTGCCGAGCTGCTCAGTAACAGCGCACTGCGCGAGGCGCTCAAAACCACGGTCGATGCCCCCGCGCTGCACACCCTGATTGCCAACTGGGCACCTACAGCAGCCCCTGCCCCTTGAGCTTTCTGCGCTTTCCTTCTTCTTACCCTTTGACCCTTACTGACCCCAGCGGCTTGCAGCTGCTCTATTGCCATGCGCCACAAAGCCATTAACGCCGATAAACTGTTTGACGCTTTTCGCAGCAGCCTAGGCTGGCAATGGCAAGCCGGCCACGGCGACCCAGAACGCCGCTTTGACGAGATGGCCGTGCGCTCTGCCCGCTCTGGCGCAGACTTGGTGGGCTACCTCAACTACATCCACCCCTACCGCCTGCAAGTGCTGGGGCAGCGCGAAATTGCCTACCTCAC
>JAHAYB010000078.1 GCA_018384835.1 Comamonas sp. | reverse complement strand
CGGCTGCTGGCATTGACGAGCATTCCTATTACAAATACACAACTCCTAGAACACCATAGAGCGCATAAAGTGGCATTGCAGCAAATCGTTGAGCAAACCGTAACCGGCCTAGGCTATGACCTGGTAGAGATTGAGCGTGCAGCCGGTGGGCTGCTGCGCATCACCATTGACCTACCCTGGCACGCCCCACAAGCGGGGCAGCCGCCCCAGCCCGAGGCGTTCATTACCGTGGAAGACTGCGAAAAAGTCACGCGCCAGTTGCAATTTGCTTTAGAGGTTGAGGGCGTTGACTACCAGCGCCTAGAAGTTTCCTCCCCCGGCATTGACCGCCTGCTGCGCCATGAGCAAGACTTTCTGCGCTTTAGCGGCGAGCTGGTGGACATCACCCTGAAAGAGCCAATAGGCGCTGCCGCCCAAGGGCAGGTTGCGCCCAATCGTAAAAAATTTCGCGGAACCTTAGAGCCGCAAGAAACCGGCCAAGGCTGGCAAATCGTCTGGAGTGATGCGCCGCCACCCAAGCCCGGCCAGCGCGTGAGCAAAAAGCGAGCACCCGCGCCATTACAAGCACTGGGCTTTACCTTGGATGAGCTGCGCGAGGCGCGTTTGGCCGATGTCGTCAACTTCAAAGGGCGCGGGCATCAATCCCCCTTGCAGCCACTGGAACACGACACCAATGCCAACGCTGGAGCCAATACCGGCGACAACACAACCGATGTGGCTCCTGCGTCCACAGATTAAATAACGCAGAAGAGACAAAACAAAAACACGATGGCGGCCATCTGCTTGATTTGCTTGCAGCTAGCGGCCATTGGCAAAGCTGTGTAATGAGGAGTTTTTTCGCATGAATCGCGAGTTATTGATGTTGGTTGAAGCCATTTCGCGTGAGAAAAACGTAGAGCCTGACGTGGTGTTTGATGCCGTAGAGCTGGCTCTGGCGCAGGCAACCAAAAAGCTGTACCAAGGCGAGGTAGATATCCGCGTAGAAATTGACCGCGAAACCGGTCAGTACGACAGCTACCGGCGCTGGCTGGTCGTGCCCGATGAGGCGGGGCTGCAAAACCCCGAGGCAGAAGAGCTGCTCATGGACGCGCTGGAAACCCAGGCCGACGTGCAAGTGGGCGACTACCTGCAAGAGCAAATCGAGTCCGTGCCCATTGGCCGCATCGGAGCCATGACCGCCAAGCAGGTCATCTTGCAAAAAATCCGCGATGCCGAGCGCGAAATGCTCTTGAACGAGTTCATGTCGCGTGGGGACAAAATTTTCAGCGGAACCGTCAAGCGCCTAGATAAGGGCGACCTCATCATCGAGGCTGGGCGCGTCGAAGGGCGCTTAAAGCGCAGCGAGATGATTCCCAAGGAAAACCTGCGCAGCGGCGACCGGGTACGCGCCATGATTATGGAAGTGGACATCAACCTACGCGGTGCGCCCATCGTGCTCTCACGCGCAGCGCCCGCCTTCATGATGGAGCTATTTCGCAACGAAGTGCCTGAAATCGAACAAGGCTTGCTAGAGATTAAAAGCTGCGCCCGCGATGCAGGCAGCCGCGCCAAAATCGCCGTCTATACCAGCGACTCGCGCATTGACCCCATTGGCACCTGCGTAGGCGTGCGCGGCAGCCGTGTCAACGCCGTCACCAACGAGCTGGCTGGCGAGCGCGTCGATATCGTGCTGTGGAGCGAAGACCCCGCCCAATTCGTCATTGGCGCACTGGCTCCGGCCAACGTGCAATCCATCGTCGTGGATGAAGAAAAACACGCCATGGACGTCGTCGTCGATGAAGAAAACCTGGCTATCGCCATTGGCCGAGGCGGGCAGAACGTGCGCCTAGCCTCTGACCTGACGGGCTGGAAAATCAACATCATGGACGCAGCCGAATCGGCGCAAAAGCAAGAGGAAGAAACCAGCGTAGCCCGCACCCTGTTCATGGAAAAACTAGGGGTAGATGAAGAGCTAGCAGGCATCTTGATAGATGAAGGCTTTGCCAGCTTGGAAGAAGTGGCCTACGTGCCCCTGGCCGAAATGCTAGAAATTGAAGCCCTGGATGAAGACATGGTCACCGAGCTGCGCACCCGCGCCAAAGATGCCCTGCTCACCCAAGAAATTGCCCAGCAAACCAGCTTGGGCGCAGTGGCCGAGGACTTGCGCGACCTAGAGGGCATCACCCCTGAAATGCTCTCCAAACTGGCCGAAGGCGGCGTACTGAGCCGCGACGACCTGGCCGACTTGGCCATTGATGAACTAACTGAACTGACCGGTCAGAGCGCCGACGAGGCCAAAGCCCTCATCATGACGGCGCGAGCGCACTGGTTTACCCAAGATTCGCAAGATTCGCAAGATCAGGCATAAGCAGGGAGGAAGAAGCGAGATATGTCATTGAATACTGTTGCCGAGTTCGCCACTGAACTCAAAACATCGCCCCAAACCCTGCTGGAACAATTGCAGGCGGCTGGGATACCCAAAAAAAGCAGCAAAGACCGCCTCTCGGAAGCGGACAAGCAGCAACTGCTGGCGCATTTGCAATCCTCCTCGGGGGTAGGCGCAGCCAACGAGCGCAAGAAAATCACCTTGACCCAGCGCTCTATCAGCGAAATCAAGCAAGCCGACGCGACCGGCAAGGCGCGAACCATCCAAGTGGAAGTGCGCAAAAAACGCACCTTCGTCAAACGTGAAGACCCCAGCGAAGCCGCTGCCCGCGCCGCCCAGGCCAGCCAAGCGGCGCAAGAAGCGCAAGAGCTAGCGCGTCGCGAAGATGCCGCCCGCCAAAAAGTAGAGCAACTGCGCCAACAAGAAGCGCAACTGGCACAAGAGAGCCAAGAGCGCCTAGCACGTGAAGAGCGCGAGCGCAAAGAGCGCGAAGCCGAAGAACGCGCCCGCGCCTACAAGCAAGCCGAAGCGGCCAAAGTGCGCCAAGAAAAAGAAGCCAAAAAAGAAGCTGCGGCTGAAGCTGCCGCCGCTGCTGCCGAACGCGCCAAAGCCCAAGAGGAAGCACGTAAGCAAGCCGAACGTGAAGCCGCCGAGCGTGCCAAGGAAGAGGCCGAACGCGCCAAAGACTTGGAAGACCGCCGCCGCAAAGCGCTGGCCGAAGCCGAAGCCATTCGCGCCATGATGGCCGCACCCAAAAAAGTGCTAGTGGCCAAAAAGCCCGAAAAACCTGAAAAAGCCGAAGACAGTAAAAAAGCCACAGCGGCCAAACCTGCTGCTAAAAGCGCTGCCAATGCCGGGGCAGAGCGTAGAACCAACAGCAAAGATGCCAAGGACTCCAAAGAGACCAAAGAGGTCAAATCCTCCAAACTCTCTTCCAGTTGGGCTAACGAGCCCAATGGCAAGAAAAAAGAAATCAAAACCCGTGGCGATACCAGCGGCGGCGTGGGCGGGCGTGGCGGCAACTGGCGTGCCGGTGGTGGCCGTGGTGGCCGCCGTGGTAACGACCGCGACCAGCGCCAGCAGCAGCAACAACAGCAGCCGCAAGAGTTCCGCGCTCTGGAAATCTCTGTGCCCGAGACCATTACCGTGGCCGAGCTGGCACACAAAATGGCGGTCAAGGCTTCTGAGCTCATCAAAATTTTGATGAAGATGGGGCAAATGGTCACCATCAACCAGCCGCTGGACCAAGACACCGCCATGATTGTGGTGGAAGAGATGGGGCACAACGCCAAAGTAGCCGCACTGGATGACCCAGAAGCCTTTAGCGAAGAAGATGCCGCCCGCTACACCGGCGAGCAGCTCTCCCGCGCCCCCGTCGTGACCGTCATGGGTCACGTGGACCACGGCAAAACCTCGCTGCTGGACTACATCCGCCGCTCCAAAGTGGCTACGGGTGAGGCCGGTGGTATTACCCAACACATTGGCGCTTACCACGTCAAAACACCACGCGGCATCATCACCTTCCTGGACACCCCCGGCCACGAGGCGTTTACCGCCATGCGTGCCCGTGGTGCCAAATCGACCGACATCGTTATTTTGGTCTGCGCCTCTGACGATGGCGTGATGCCACAAACCCGCGAGGCCATCAAACACGCCAAAGCGGCGGGTGTGCCTATCGTGGTGGCCTTGACCAAAGCCGATAAGCACGAAGCCAACCCCGAAAAGGTCAAGCAAGAGCTGGTGGCCGAAGCGGTGGTGCCAGAGGAATACGGTGGCGATTCGCCCTTTGTGGCCGTCTCCAGCAAGAGCGGTATGGGCATTGACGAGCTGCTAGAGCACGTCCTACTGCAAGCCGAAGTGCTAGAGCTGACCGCCCCTGTGGATGCCTCTGCCAAGGGCTTGGTGATTGAAGCCCAGTTGGACAAGGGTCGCGGCCCCGTAGCCACCGTGCTGGTGCAGTCCGGTACCTTGAAGGTGGGCGACATCGTGCTGGCAGGCCAAACTTATGGCCGTGTACGCGCCATGCTGGACGAAGACGGCAAAACCGCCAAAGAGGCGGGTTCTTCCATCCCCGTGGAAATCCAGGGCTTGTCCGACGTGCCCCAAGCTGGTGACGAGTTCATGGTCATGGGCGATGAACGCCGTGCCCGCGAGGTAGCCACCTACCGCGCTGGCAAGTTCCGTAATACCAAGCTGGCCAAGCAGCAAGCGGCCAAGCTGGAGAACATGTTTGCCGAGATGAGCGCGGGCGATGTACAGACCCTGTCGCTCATCATCAAGGCCGATATGCAAGGCTCGCAAGAGGCGCTGGCTACTTCGCTGCTCAAGCTCTCGACCGACGAAATCAAGGTGCAAATCGTGTACTCGGGCGTGGGTGGTATCAGCGAGTCGGATATCAACCTGGCGCTGGCCTCTAAAGCGGTGGTGATTGGCTTTAACGTGCGTGCCGATGCGCAAGCGCGTAAAACTGCCGAAGCCAACGATGTGGACTTGCACTACTACAACATCATTTACGACGCGGTGGAAGAAATCAAATCCGCCATGTCCGGCATGTTGGCTCCAGAGCAGCGCGAAGAAATCATCGGTATGGCCGAGATTCGCAACGTATTTGTCGCTTCCAAAATCGGTACCGTGGCAGGTTCCTACATCCTGCAAGGTGAGGTTACGCGCAGCGCCCACTTCCGCCTGCTGCGCGAGAACGTGGTCATCTACACCGGCGAGATTGAATCGCTGCGCCGCCATAAGGATGATGTCAAGGAAGTGCGCGAAGGCTTCGAGTGCGGTATCAAGCTCAAAAACTACAACGATATTCGCGAAGGCGATATCTTGGAGGTGTTTGAGATTCGCGAAATCGCCCGCACGCTGTAAGCCCAGGGAAGCGGTACTCTGCCATGGCAACAAGACGCAAAAGCGCACACAAGGGCGGCAACACCGCCCACCGCAGCTACCAGGTGGCCGATCAAATCCGCCGCGACCTGGCCGAGCTGATTGCGCGTGAACTCAAAGACCCGCGTGTGGGCATGGTGACGTTGCAGTCGGTCGAGGTCTCGCCCGACTATGCCCATGCCAAGGTGTATTTCAGCCTCTTGGTGGGCGATGCCGAGGCCACGCAGCAAGCACTGAACCAAGGCGCGGGCTTTTTGCGCAATGCCTTGTTCAAGCGCCTGCACATCCACACCGTGCCCACTTTGCACTTTATCTACGACCGCACCCAAGAGCAGGCCGCCGGCATGAACGCCCTGATTGCCCAGGCCGTGGCCAGCAGCAGCGCCGCAGACGCTGGCGTGCCCGAAGACCCCTTGGAGAAAGAGTCGTCCTCATGAGTCACGCCCCACGCACCCGGGTGCAGCGGCGCCCGGTGCATGGGGTGCTGCTGTTGGACAAACCGATTGGCCTTTCCAGCAACGATGCGCTGCAAAAAATCAAATGGCTGCTGCGTGCGCAAAAAGCCGGTCACACCGGCACGCTAGACCCGTTGGCGACGGGTGTACTGCCGCTGTGCTTTGGTGCGGCCACCAAATTCAGCGCCTTGCAGCTGGATGCACCCAAAACCTATACAGCCCTAGCCCGTCTGGGGCAGACCACCACCACCGGCGATGCCGAGGGCAGCGTGGTGCAAGAGCGCCCTGTAGAGAGCAGCGCCTTAAACCCGCCCCAACTCGCGGCGCTGGCAGCTCGTTTTACGGGCGACATCTCGCAAGTGCCGCCCATGTACAGCGCCCTGAAAAAAGACGGCAAAGCCCTCTACGAATACGCCCGCGCAGGCCAAGAAGTAGAGCGCCCAGCGCGGCAAGTCACCATCCACGCCTTAGCGCTAGAAGCTGCGGTAGATGCAGACGGCCAGCCCGCCCTGCGCATAACAGTAACGTGCAGCAAAGGCACGTACATCCGCACCCTGGCCGAAGACATGGGCGAGGCTTTGGGCTGTGGTGCCCATTTGCGCAGCCTACGGCGCACCGCTACTGGCGGCATTGGCCTGGAGCGCTGCGTCAGCTTAGAAGCACTAGAAGCGCTGGAAGGCGATGAGCGCCTAGCGCATCTGCTGCCCGTCGATAGTCTGCTGCATGAACACCAGCCCATTCACCTGGGCGCTGAAGATGCAGGGCGGTTTTTGACCGGCCTGCGTCGCCGTGGCACTTGGCCGGATGTGGCAGCCGTTGCCGTTTATGGCCAGCAGCCTGCTGCTCTTTTGGGCGTAGGCCATACCCAAGCGGGGGAGCTGATACCCGACCGGTTACTCAGCCCCCTAGAGATTCAACAAATTCTGGAAGGGATGCCGCGCCCTTGATCAACGCGGCTTTGGGAAATATTCTATGAGCATACAAATTCGCAACATCGCCATCATCGCCCACGTTGACCACGGCAAAACCACCATGGTTGACCAGCTCTTGCGCCAGTCCGGCACCTTTGCCGCCCACGAAAAAGTGGTGGACTC
>JAHAYB010000077.1 GCA_018384835.1 Comamonas sp. | reverse complement strand
GGCCATCAGGTGCAGGTATTCGATGCCCACAGCCCCAAAGGCGAAGATGCCGCCGCGCCCGTGGCCGCCGCTATGCTGGCACCGCTGGCCGAATCCGCTATTACCGAGCCGCCCGTGGTGCGCATGGGGCAATACGGCCTAGAGCGCTGGCCGCAATTACTGGCCGAGCTGCCCCAGCCCGTGTTCTACCAACGCCAGGGCACATTGATTGTCTGGCACCGCCAAGATGCGGCAGATGCCCAGCGCCTGGCCGCCCTGCTAGAGAAAAACTGCCGCCTCAACCCCAGCCTGCCGCGCCCCCAGCCCTTGCAGGCGGGCGATTTTGCCCAGGCCGAGCCTGCTTTGCAGGGACGTTTTCAGGCCGGTTTGCTGCTGCCTGACGAGGGGCAACTGGACAACCGCCAACTGCTGCCCGCCCTGCTGCTGGCGCTAGAGCAAGCAGGCGTAGCCCTGCACTGGCACAGCCCGCAAGACCCCCAGGCGCTGATGGCCGCCCACCCCGGCGACTGGGTGCTGGACTGCCGTGGCCTGGGCGCACGCAGCCACTGGCCCGCTCTGCGCGGTGTGCGCGGTGAAGTCATTCGCGTCCGCGCTCCGGAAGTGACCCTGCAACGCCCCACCCGCCTGATTCACCCGCGCTACTCGCTCTACATTGCGCCCAAGCCCGAACAGGTGTTTGTGATTGGCGCAACCGAAATCGAATCAGACGACAAAAGCCCCGCCAGCGTGCGCTCGACCATGGAGCTACTGAGCGCCCTCTACACCGTACACAGCGGCTTTGCCGAGGCGCGTATCCTGGAACTCAACACCCAATGTCGCCCCACCCTGCCCGACAACCTGCCCGCCCTGCGCTGGCTGGGGCCTAGGGCGCTGCAAGTCAACGGCCTGTACCGCCACGGCTACATGATTGCCCCTGCCATGCTGGATACCGCCTTGCAAGTGCTGGCGCTGGGGCAAGGCGCTAGCAGCCCCTTAGCCCAGCAATGGGAGGTGAAGGTAGAAAGTGGAGGCTGGCTAGGTTGAAGGCTTGGTTCAGCGTCTTAGCCAGCTTGAACACACGCCACGGCGCATTGGCAAGCGCTTGTTTCTGAGCGGTGCAGGCTGACACCGCACATTTTTTTCTGACGAAGGAGCCCGCTATGCACAACGACGATGAGCATGATGATTGTTATCGTGAGCAAGACGAGTTCGACGACCATTTTTCTGACCTGCTAACTGAGGTCAATATGCTGGCTCATGGCCTTTTGCTTGAAGATGCCATGCTGCAAGACCTGCTGCGCGATGATGACGATGACGCACAGCCGGAAATCCACCTTGATGTGCCCTTTGTCCCCTCTGACGAGCGCATTGTTGAGGCCATGCTTGACCTGGCCGAAGTCACCTCTCGCGATATGGTCTATGACCTGGGCTGTGGTGATGGCCGCATCGTTATCGCCGCTGCCATGCGGCGCAATGCGCGTGGCATTGGTGTTGACCTTGACCCGTCCCGCATTGCCGATGCGATGGAGTTTGCGGGCAACTCCCGCGTCGAGCATATGGTTGACTTCATCGAGGCTGATTTGATGGAGGTTGATTTCAGCGATGCCACCGTCGTCAACCTCTATCTGCTCGACAGCTTCAACCTAGAGTTGCGCCCCCGCTTGCAGCAAGAGCTGCGCCCCGGCACACGCGTCATCTCCCACGCTTTTGGCATGGGCGACTGGAAGGCCGATGAGCAGGTGCGCTGCAACGGC
>JAHAYB010000071.1 GCA_018384835.1 Comamonas sp. | reverse complement strand
GAAGGCTTGGAGGCGTTGCATAGATGTCAGTGAATATACTGGCGTTTTAGGATGCCTTCGGCATCCGTGCTATCCATCCCCGCCATGAATGACGGGGCTTTCTGCACATTTTGGTAAATAGGCTGGGCTTGAAGGCGGTTTAGCTGGGTACTTTTTTAAGCATCTCTAGGCCAATCTTGCCTTGCGCAATCTCACGCAAAGCGGTTACGCCGGGCTTGTTTTGGCATTCGACCTTGGGGGCGTGGCCTTGGTGCAACATGCGAGCGCGGTAGGTGGCGGCCAGCACCAATTGGAAGCGGTTAGGGATGTGCTCTAGGCAGTCTTCAACAGTAATACGAGCCATAAGGGAAACTCCGGGCTAAATAGCGTTATGAATAAGTGAAAAAGCCCGCCTACCAATGGCTTGGCGAGGGCGGGGGGCTAGTTGCAAAAAAAACGTCACCACCGGCGTGCAGTGTGGTGGACTTTTGCTAGGGCTATGGCATGAGGTTCAAAGAGGTAAACACATCTGCGCGTAAACGCCGCTGGCTTTGGTATTGCAGGCGCTGGGCGTGGATGATGGTTTTCAGGTCAAACAGCGCGGTTTCAAATAACTCGTTGATTATAACGAAGTCAAATTGATGCACTTGTGCCATCTCTTGGGCGGCATTTTTCATGCGCAGGTCAATCACCTCGGGGGCATCTTCGCCGCGATTTTCTAGGCGGGCGCGTAGCTCTTCCCAACTGGGGGGCAGAATAAAAATCAGCACCGCCTGGGCAAAGGTGGCGCGTACCTGCAAAGCGCCTTGGTAGTCAATTTCTAGCAGCACATCGTCGCCATTGGCTAGGCGCTCTTGGATGCCTTTTTTCGACGTGCCGTAGCGCTTGCCGTGGACGTTGGCCCACTCGATAAAGGCATCGGCACTGACCATGGCATCAAACTCAGCTTCTGAGGCGAAGAAGTATTCGCGCCCATGCTTTTCTTGACCGCGTGGCGCACGCGTGGTGTGTGAGACAGAGGGGTAAACCCGCGCATCAAAAGAGCGCAAGGCTTTGACCAAGCTGGATTTGCCAGCCCCGCTGGGGGCGGCAACAACAAAAAGATTTCCGGGCTGTTGGGATTGCATAAGCGTTGGCGCAAAGGCGTTGATTGTCTGCCAAAAAGAGCGGCGGCTCACTACCTGGGTGATTAGGTGATTAGGTGATTGGGCGCTGGGGGGGTTATTCAATATTTTGTACTTGCTCGCGCATCTGCTCGATGAGCACCTTCATATCCACGCTGATGCGGGTCAGCTCTAAGGTGGTGGATTTGGAGCCAAGGGTGTTGGCCTCGCGGTGCAGCTCTTGAATTAAAAAATCTAGGCGCTTACCAGCTTCGCCACCTTTTTTGAGTAGGCGCTCAATTTCTTGCAGGTGCGCTTGCAGGCGCGTAAGTTCTTCAGCCACGTCAATGCGAATGGCAAAGGAGGTGGCCTCTGCCAAGGCACGCTCTTGCCCTGCTTGGCTGGCCTGGGTGCTGGGCACAGCCTGGGGCTGGGCGAGTGCCATGGCTTCTTGCCAGCGCTCTAAAAAACGCTGGCGCTGCTGCTCAACCAGCTTGGGAATCAGGGGGGCGGCCTGCTCTGCCAGCGCACGTAGTTGCTCTAGGCGCTGTTGCAGCATGGCCGCTAGGCGCTCGCCCTCGCGGGCGCGGGCATCGAGCAGGCTGGTAACGGCCTCTTGCGCTAAGTTGGCAACCACCTGCGCCCAGTCTTCTTGCGGCAAGGGGCTTTGGCCTGCTAGGCGCAGCACATCCGCCACGCTCAGGGCGCGTGCCTGCGGCAGCCACGATTGCACCATGTCTTGCACACCGCCTAGGCGCTGGAGCAAGGCGCTACTGGGCTGGGGCAGCTGGCTGCTGCTGTCTTGGTCAAAGGCGGCGCGTACCTCAACTTTGCCGCGCTTGAGCTTTTGCCCTAGCAGGGTGCGCAGCGCAGGCTCTTGGGTGCGCAGCTCATCGGGCAGGCGAAAGCTCAAATCCAAAAAGCGGCTGTTGACCGCACGAATCTCCAGCCCCAGCTTGGTGTGCGGGGTCTGGGAGGAGGAGGGGGCATCACTGCTGGCCGGCGCGTATTGTGCGCTGGCGTATCCGGTCATGCTGTAAACGGGCATGGGCATTGCCTTTTTTCTAGGTTTGCTGGGTATTTGGTATGGGTGATAGGGCGGTTTGGCCAAGCGCTCGATTGTGCCACCGCTGGCCTTTAATGCTATATACCGGTTAAGGCTGGCAGGCAGCGCGAAGGAAAAAAGCTAAAATGCGCGGTTTACCGCTTGCACGTTCTGCGTTTTAGGCGCTGTATGTGTTTCATGTGCCTCATGTGCTTTATATGCTTTAGGCAGCAAAGACAGCGGTATTGGTTTCTTTTGTACCCCCAGGGCTTGGGGCGGAGCGCAGGCACTGCGGCGCTGCTTTAGGCTCACATTTGTTTTTGGAAAATCCAGGTTCAGTTTATGAAAATTGCTCAAGAAATTCGCGCTGGCAACGTCATCATGCACGGCAAAGACCCCATGATTGTGCTGCGCACCGAGTACGCCCGTGGTGGCCGTGGTGCGGCCACGGTTCGTATGAAGCTCAAGGGCTTGTTGAGCAACACCGGCACCGAGGTGGTGTTTAAGGCCGATGACAAAATCGACAACGTCATTTTGGATAAGAAAGAATGCTCCTACTCCTACTTCGCTGACCCTATGTACGTCTGGATGGATGAAGAGTACAACCAGTACGAGGTAGAGGCCGAGAACATGGGCGACGCGCTGAATTACCTAGAAGACGGTATGCAGGCCGAAGTGGTGTTCTACGACGGCAAAGCCATCTCCATTGAGCTGCCCACCATCGTAGTGCGCGAAATTACTTGGACTGAGCCAGCCGTCAAGGGCGATACCTCGGGCAAGGTGCTCAAGCCTGCCAAACTGGCCACCGATTTTGAAGTGGCAGTGCCCATCTTCGTGGACCAAGGCGACAAAATTGAGGTAGATACCCGCACCGGTGAATACCGCAAGCGCGTCTAACCACGCTTTTTGCGTTACCAGCACTGCTTTGGTGCATAAACGCCTCCACCCCAAACCCTGGCATCGCTGGCCTAGGTTTGGGGTATTTTTTTATCTGCTTGCATCCTCCATAGATGCCTAGAGTGAATAGCTGGAGTAGGCGACAATTTGCAACGATTGTCACTTTCTGAAAGGCTTGCTACCGATGCTGCACCCTAACTACCCACCACACCTACCGCACCTATTGCTACGCCGCCGTTTCTTGCTGGCTAGTTTGGCAGTGGGCACCTTGGCTGCTTGCGGCAAAAAAAGCCGCTCCCACTCCCAATACCCCGCTTTAGAGTCGGGCGCAACGGTGCTGGCCTTGGGCGATTCCCTAACCCAAGGGGTGGGCACGGATGCCCAAGGCGCATGGCCTTCTTTGTTGCAAGAGGCCAGTGGCTGGACGGTGGTCAATGCCGGTGTTTCGGGCGACACCAGCGCCCAGGCGTTGGCGCGTTTGCCCGATTTGCTCCAAACGCATCAGCCCGAGCTGGTGATTGTGGGCATCGGCGGCAATGATTTTTTACGCCAAATTGACCGCCCAACCACGCAGGACAACATTCGTCAGATAGTGCAACTAGCCCAAGACAGTGGGGCGCAGGTGCTGCTGCTGGCCGTGCCGCAGTTTTCTGTGCTAGCCGCCAGCACTGGGCGCTTGAGCGACCACCCCCTCTACGCCGAGCTAGGCAAAGCGCTGGACGTACCCGTTTATGCCAAAGGCTGGTCACAAGTGCTCTCTAATGCAGACTGGCGCTCTGACCAAATCCATGCCAACACGCAAGGCTATGCCCAATATGCCCAGGGGCTGATGGCTTTTTTAAGTAGCCAAGGTTGGTTGCTGTGATGCAGCGCCTACTGGCACTTGCCGCTTCTTCTTTGTCGATTGCCGATGTCTGCCCCTTTGTCTTCTTCCCCCCCTGCCGCCCGCGCCCAGGCCGCTTATGGTCCGCGCCAAGGGCTGCCCAAGCGCTTGCAAAAAATTCTGTCTTTGGATGATTTTGAGCAGGCTGCTCGTGCCCATCTGCCCCGCCCCTTGTTTGGCTATATCGCCGGGGCGGCTGAAGACAACACCTCCTTGCTGGCCAACCGCAGCAGCTTTGGCCGCTATGGCTTTTGCCCTAACGTGATGGTCGATGTTTCTGCACGCACGCAAGCGGTAGATATTTTTGGCCAGCGCTACGCCAGCCCTTTTGGCATCGCGCCGGTAGGCATCAGCGCTATTTCAGCCTATCGGGGGGATTTGGTGCTGGCACAAACCGCAGCGCAGCAAGGCATTCCTGCCATCATGAGCGGCACCTCTTTGATTGCGATGGAAGACGTTGCCCGCGCCGCACCGTCCACCTGGTTCCAAGCCTATTTACCCGGGGACAGCAGCCGCATGGATGGGCTGATTGAGCGCATTGCAGCCGCTGGTTTTCAGACTTTGGTGGTCACAGTAGATATTCCTGTGTGGGCGAACCGCGAAAACAATGTGCGCACAGGCTTTTCCATGCCGCTGCGCCCATCTTTGCGCCTGGCTTGGGATGGCATGGTGCGCCCACGCTGGCTGCTGGGCACGTTTTTGCGCACCTTGCTCAAGCACGGCATGCCCCACTTTGAAAACTCCTTTGCCACACGGGGCGCACCCATGCTCTCCAGCAGCGCCATACGTGACACGACGGGGCGCGACCACCTTAACTGGCAGCACCTGGAGCGCATACGCCAGCGCTGGCAGGGCAATATGGTGATTAAAGGCATCTTGAGCGTGGCCGATGCCCAGCACGCCCAAGCACTGGGGGCGGATGGAATTATTGTCTCCAACCACGGTGGCCGCCAGCTTGACGGTGCCGTCTCCCCCTTGGTGATGCTGCCGCATATTGTGGATGCGGTAGGCCACACCACTACCGTGCTGATGGACAGCGGCGTGCGCCGTGGCTCCGATGTGCTCAAAGCCCTGGCCTTGGGCGCACGCATGGTGTTTTTAGGCCGCCCCTTTATGTACGCCGCTGCCGTTGGCGG
>JAHAYB010000045.1 GCA_018384835.1 Comamonas sp. | reverse complement strand
AACGTCGTCATGATGGGCATGGGCGAGCCATTACAGAACTACAACGCCCTGATTCCTGCCCTGCAAACCATGCTGGACGACCACGGCTACGGCCTGTCGCGCCGCCGCGTAACCGTCTCTACCTCGGGTGTTGTGCCCATGATGGAGCGCCTGGGGCAAGACTGCCCGGTGGCGCTGGCCGTCTCCCTGCACGCCCCTAATGACGCGCTGCGCGACCACCTTGTTCCGCTCAACAAAAAATACCCGCTGGCCGAGCTGTTAGCCGCCTGCCAGCAATACCTGGCCTTTGCGCCACGCGACTTCATCACCTTTGAATACTGCATGCTGGATGGCGTGAACGACCAGCCCGAACATGCCCAGCAATTGATTGCCCTGGTGCGCCAGTACGGTGCTGGCAAAGCCTGGTGCAAGTTCAACCTGATACCGTTTAACCCCTTCCCGCAATCGGGCTTGCTGCGCTCTGGCGCGGCGGCGGTGCAGCGCTTTGCCCAACTCTTGAGTGATGCCGGCATCGTTACCACCGTGCGTAAAACCCGTGGCGATGATATTGATGCCGCCTGCGGCCAACTGGCCGGTGACGTGAAAGACCGCACCCGCGCCGCCCAGCGCATGGCGCAGCAGCGTAGCAGCAGCCGAACAAATGGAATCACCGTGCAGCGCAGCAAACGCTCTACAGATGGAGATGGCGAACCAAACAGCCCGCCAGCCTCGTTGCCGTTAAAGTAGCCCTCTTGCGCCGCATGGGCACAACCGCCCAATGCACTGCGTCCAAGCCAAGCTTGCATACTTGGCACAAATTACAAAAGTTGCAAATTCTGCGAAATTTGTTGCTCAGTTGTAATAAGTGTGTAAATAGAAATGTGTAGAAAGCCACTTTGCATCTAGCAAAAATTCAGAATCAAGAAAGGATGGCCGCCATGTTTGCTTTTGCTGCTGCTGATACCACCAAGACAGCGGCGATGCCTTGCGCCAACACGTATATACCGCCGCGCACGCCCTATACGCGCCCTGCTGCGCATCGCTCACACACTTGGGGGCTGGGCAAGGCGGCGGGCGCAGCTCTTTTGCTGGTGCTGCTGTTAGGCGCTAGTGCTTGCAGTGTGTTACCTAGCACAGCCCCCGCTGATACCCAGCAGCCCCTGAGCGCCCAAGACGCAGAGCGCCTACGCCTAGCGCAAACCCGCCTGCAACTAGGAGCCATGCACCTGAGCGAAGGGCGCAGCGACATTGCGCTGGGCGAAATTACCCAGGCACTTAGCGCCTACCCCAATTACCCCGATGCCTATAACTTACAGGGCTGGATTTACCTTAGCCAACGGCAATACGCCAAGGCTGACGACAGCTTTGGACGCGCTTTGCAACTAGCCCCTGCCGACTCAGACACCCGCTACAACCTAGGCTGGTCACAATGCCAGCAAAAAAAATTTGAGGCTGCCCAGCAACACTTTGATGCCGCCTTGCAAGACCAGTTGCTGCTAGCCCCAACCCACGCCCGTATCTTGCTAGCCAAGGCCGTTTGCCTGCGCCAAGCCCATCAGGCGCAGCCCCCGCCAGCAGGCGAACAAGCAAAGGCAGGGGCTGCGGCTGCCAGCAGCTACAACCACCAAGAAGCCCTGAGCCTGCTCGCCCAAGCCTACGCGCTAGAGCCAAGCAATGCGGCCATCGGCTTTCACTATGCCCAGGCACTGCTGGAGGCAGGTGATTTGCAACGCGCCCAGTTTTATGCACAGCGCCTCTATCAAACGCCGCAGGCCGATGCCCCAGCGCTGTGGCTAGGCTTGCGCATTGAGCGCCAGCTTGGCAACCAAGTGGCCATGCAGGCGCTGGCCGATACGCTCAAGCGCCGTTTTCCAGCCTCCAAAGAGTGGCAACAATTTGAGCAAGGAGCGTTTGATGAGTAAGGACAAGAAAAAGCTACGCACCCCCGCCCCTGACCAAAAAGAAGTACC
>JAHAYB010000038.1 GCA_018384835.1 Comamonas sp. | reverse complement strand
AGGCTGTTCAGCAGCGAGGTAATCAAACAGCTTGTTCATGCTGATGCCATAGCGATACAGCCCGGGCAAGTTAAGTACAGCAATTACAAACGCATCCGCCTGTGCCGCTAGCGCCGGTATCTGACTTTTAGCAACAGGAGGTTCAAAGCTTACGTTGGTCAATCCCATTTCTGAGGCTTGCTCCACCAACGATGGTTTAAGGGGGCCATCGCCAATCATGCGTAGGTGAATGTTCCTCCCGTTGGACTGCTCCTGCACATGCTTCATAGCGTGCAACACGTTGTCCAAGCCATTGGCTTGGCCATGTGCACCGAAATACATCAAGGTGAAATGATCCTTGGCTGTATCTGCAACTGTGCTACGCGGAAACAGTGACAAATCCACACCATTTGGAATCCAGACCACACGCTCTTTCGGAATGCCCAGCGGGGTTATGTATTCCCACGCCCGTGGCAATAGCACCACGGTACGCGCTGCTCGCCGATAAAGCCAAAGCTCCAACTTGCGCAAGGCCCATGTCATGAAAGAGTCTTCTTGCAAGCGACCCATATCGACCAAGGTTTGCGGCCACAAATCACGAACTTCAAAAATAAAAGGTACCTTGTAGCGCCGTGCCAGCAACGCGCCTGCTACTGCCGCAAATGGATGTACGCTGGAGCCAATCACCACGTCTGGTCGGGGCAACTTAGCTGTAGTGCTGCGCTGCAATACCGCCCAGGTATAAGCCAGCATGTTGCGCATCCGGCCACCGCCATTGCCTTGGTATTCAGGCGTGCGCACCCATAAAAAAGGCACGCCTTTGAAATAATCACAGCGCTTTTTTTCATTCGGTTCTAAACGCTGATGCCCACTTTGATGCTCTACGCTGGCTGCGATGATTGTGGCGTGCCAGCCATACGCCTGTAAATGCTCAGCCAAATGAAAGTGGCGCGTACCACCAGCTCCACTAGGTTCTTGGGCGTAGTGATTGAGGATCCAGACATTTTTCATACTATCAAGAACTCCTTCAGGCCCGCGGCTACCCGCACCGCAGCCAGCCCACCGCCATATTTGTCGCAAACATCCGGGATGCGACAGCTATGTCTTTGGAGACAATGCTGGCTTTAATAAACTGCGGCCTAGCGCCGATGATGGTGAGAATGTGTTTCATGTAGTTACAAGCTTGCGCATTAAAAGCGGAAAGCCATGGACAAGTCAAAGGGCAGCCAAAGCCGCTGCACCAGTTAAAGTCAAAGCAGATAAATATAAGTATGCGCGAGGGAAGTTGCGCCAAACCTGTGCCGATGCTTCAGTTTTAGCGATAAAGAAGACCGTGAAAGCAATGGCGTTGGATATAGCTGCACCCGTAGCCCCCATGTGTGGCACGAGGGTGTAGTTCAAACCGACATTTACCGACAAGGCCAGCACGGTGACCCCAATCATCAGGTTTGTGCGGCGTTCTAGGCCTATGCCTACGCCTGTTACCTCAGACAAGGTGTAGAGCAAAGGCTGTATCAGCATGCAAAGCAAAAGGCTTTTTACGCCCACATAGTGGCTAGGCAACACATAGTCTAAAACCCAAGCCAAGCCCGCGCACACGGCAAACAAGGCGCACACTGCTGCCAACATTTGCTTGGCGATTTTGTCCACCACTCGCATGTCTACGCCTTGGGCGTTCCATTTGTATACCGTGGGTGCCCACACTATAGAAAAAATAGCCTGCAACACTACGGCAGCACCTGCAAAGCTATTGGCGACGGAGTAAACCGCCAATTCGTCCAAAGACGACCAAGTACGCAGCACAATGGTGCTGGTGGCGCTCAAGCCCCAATACGCCAAACCCGACACCACCAGCGGGCTGCCAAAAGCCAGCAGCTTGCGCAGCTCTAGCGGCGCAATTTTTGCGCTGGTGATGGCTGCTAACCAGTCACTTTTGGTATTCCACGCATAAACCGCAACTACTAAGAGCGATGCCGCCAAGGTAATCAAAATCAGATGGCTAAAAGTTTTGGTAAACGTAGCAAACGCGATGGCCAGCATCAATAGCAGCAGCAAAATTTTCGGCAGTACCTGGCTTGTGGAATAAGCCAAACCACGTTCTTGCATGCGTAAGATCAGCGACAAAAACCGCGCCACATAAGCTAGCAGCACGCCCATGAGCGTTGCCCAAAACCACCAGGGATTTGCATCGTCATAAAGCAATTGCGCCAAGGGTGCGGAAAAAAAAACGCTGACAAAACCTAAAAACGAAAGCAACAAAAAACCAGGTAAAAAGCAAGCACGCAGCAGCTGGGGGCGGTTAGTGGATTCGTGATATTCGCGCACATAGGCTCGGTCTAGGCCCAATACCGACAGCAACAAAGCAAACGACAAGGCAATTTGCCAGACATTCAGGCGGCCAATATCGGCAGGGCTAAAAATCCAGGCTGCTAAAGGGACGGTGACTAGCCCCAAAGCTGCTGCAGCAATGGGGCCTAAAGCGAAGCCGAGGTATTTGCGCAATTTTTCCATGGCGGAGACAGGGCAATTACGAAGTGATGAGCTGCTGCCAATCTTTCAGAACGGCATCCCACGATGACGCTTGATGCAAAGCTGCTTGGTTCGCTTGGGCTGTGTTTTTTATGCGCACTTTCCAGTTGGCGTACTCCTGTGAAGAAAGGAGAGCAGGTATCTCGTTCAGGTTTTCATAGGTGAGTATGGCACTGCCATAGCC
>JAHAYB010000022.1 GCA_018384835.1 Comamonas sp. | reverse complement strand
GATTATATGTTTTCAATTGAAATCTCTCTTTTATTTCTCTTAATTACATTCGGAAATAAGTGACGAACTACAGTTTGCTTATTAAACACCCCCTTCGACTTCGCTCAGGGCGCAAAAAAACTGGCAGCACTGGCTGAGTGTAGTCCAAGCCAGCCATAAAAAAGGGCGCTGACCTTTTCCGGTCAAGCGCCCTTTTTGCGTTGGACAGGCGGTTCTACTAACCCGCCTGCGGCGAATACTTCTGCGCTGGCCACCAGGCCACCAAGGCCAGCACGATGGAGCAGCCCCAAATCCCCTGCGCCAAGGGCCAGACGCTGCCCATGCCTTGCTGGCCCAGCCAAATGCCGATGGCAAAGGCGGCAATCATCATCATGAAACCGTTAAAGGCCGAGGCCACCCCCGCAGCTTGGGGAAAGGGCGCAACACAGCCCGTTTGCCCGCAAGGCTGGTGGATGCCATGCCCCAGGGCAAACAGGTAAAACGGTGCTAGCAAAGCCAGCGGATGCTGCCAGCCCATAAAGGCCACGCCCATCAGCAGGCTGCCGCCCAGCACACTGAGCAGACCGCCCACGGCAATTGTCGGTTGCAGGCCAAGGCGGGCAATCAGCGCACGGCACAGAAAAGTGCCCAGGAAGTAGGTCAGCCCCGAAGAGAACAACACCAAGCCATATTGGCTGCGCGACAGCCCCAGCAGCTCAATAAAGATAAAGGAGGACGACACCAAATAGATAAACAGCCCGCCGTAAGAGGCCGTAGTCAGCATGGAATACGTCCAGAAGGTGGGGCTGCCCAGCACCTGCCCCCAGGTGCGCACCAGGCTACCCAGTTGCAGCGCTTGGGGGTTGGGGCGCAGCAGGGTTTCGGGCAGGTGCTGCCACACCAGCCACAGGCACAGCAGGGCGTACAAACCCAGCGCCGCCAGCGGCATACGCCAGCCCAGCCACTGCGCCAGCAGGCCGCCCAGCGGGGCGCACAGGCAGGCCACCACGCCCAGGCCAGTCAGCGCTTTAGACATGGCACGTGCGCCCGCTACAGGGGTATATAAATCACGCACGATGGCGCGGGCGCACATCACCACCGCGCCCATGGCCGCGCCTTGGGCAATGCGCCCGGCAATCAAGGCATCCATGCTGGCGGCCAACATGCAGGCCACCGATGCCAGGGCGTACAGCCCAATGCCAGAGAGCAAAATCGGGCGGCGACCAAAGCGGTCAGACAGCGGCCCCCACACCAGTTGCGAGCAGCCAAACGCCAGCAGCAAAGCGCTTAAGGTCATCTGCCCAGCGGCCACCGTGCCTTGCAGCGCCTGGGTGAGTGCGGGCAGGGCGGGCAGGTACATATCGGTGCTCATGGGCTGCATACTCATCAGCGCGGCTAAAACGATGATGGTGATGCCCGCCTGCGCGGTATGGGCGATACGCTCGCTAGGGGTCAAGGTGTTGAAAGTGGCTGTAGAAGACATAGGGCGGCAAGTGTAAGCACGCCGTTACTGCGCATCCGCTTGTGCTGCGGGAGCCGCTTGGGCGAATGCGGGTAATGGCGCACAGGCTTGCACAATGCGGCCAATCGTGGGGTAGGCATCCAGTGGGCAGCCAAAGCGTTGGGCGTTAAACACTTGCGGAATCAGGCAGCAATCGGCCAGGCCGGGCTGCTCGCCATGGC
>JAHAYB010000484.1 GCA_018384835.1 Comamonas sp. | reverse complement strand
TGCTCAATCGCATCGTCTACGCTTTGCACAGCAGCCTTAGCCGATTGACTGGACAGGTGCACGTAGGCCTGTGTGGTGTGGCTACTTGCGTGACGCAGGGCATGTTGAGCTTCTGCCAAGGTACGACGTCCACTGCCCACCATGATGGAAGCGTGGGCGTGTCTGAGGCCATGAATGCACAAAGCGCTTGCAGGCATGCCCATCCTTTGCAGCGCTCTTGCCAGCACCTTGCGGGGATCAGCTAAAGGCTTGCTGGGGTCTTGACCGGGAAACAGCCAAGCGCCCTTGTCCTTGCTGGGCAGGTTGCGTAAAAGCTCTATGGCAGCTTTAGATAGATGTACGTGTTGCACCTTGCCGCTTTTAGTCTTAGGCAGTGTCCACACTTGGCGCTCTAAGTCCACGTGCTCCCAGCGAGCCTGTAGGCATTCTTGCTTGCGTGTACCTGTGTAGAGGATGAGTGCAAGGGCTGCAGCCGCTGTCTGGTTAGGCTCTTGGGCTAAGGCACCCAGAAGCTGGACGGCTTGCTGCGGGCTTAGCGTTTGCTGGCGTGGTCCAGCTTCTTTCAAACGGGTAACTCCAGTGCAAGGGTTACGCTCTAAAAGCTCTAACCACACTGCACGCTTGAGCATGGCTGACAGCAATGTTAGGTGTCGGTTCACACTGGCTGGACTGTGTGTTTTGCGCAGGCCCAGCAGGTATGCCTCCACGTGTTTGCGCTTGAGGTCTTGCAAGCCGTAATGACCCAGTGCAGCAAGCATCCAGCACTTGAGCTTGCTGGCGTCGTCAGCGTAACTGCGCTTGGTCTGCTGGCTAAACACAAGGTAGTCCTTGGCGTAGTCTGCAAAGGTCACTGGGGTCGTGGTTTGCTGCTTGGGGTCTTGTCCTTGATCTACCTGGGTGCGCAGTGTCCAAGCGTTCTTACGGACATCAGCAACGGACAGGCTTGGGAAGGTGCCCAGTCTTAGGGCTTGCTTGGTGCTGTGTAAGGTGTAGCGCAGCCAAAACGTCTTCTTGCCAGTGCGGCTGACAGACAGCTTCAGACCTGGGCACTCGATGTCGCTGAACTCCAAGCCCTTGAGCTGTGGTGGTGCGTCTTTGGGAAACTGCAAACGCTCTAGCGCTGCGGTGGTGAAACGAAAGCGGGTAGGCTGCATGGTGTCTCCTTTCCCCTGCAAAGGGAGAAAATTTGTAGTTACCTAATGGGTGAAAAAAGCATGGGGAAAAGCCAATGACTGAGAACAAATGCCCTTCGGCGACTACCTGGAAGGACCCAGACGATGCCCCCGAACTAACCGATGCTTTCTTTGCACAGGCAGACGTGTTTGTTGGCGACAAGTTAGTGCGACGTGGGAGGCCAAAGGTAGAGCAGACCAAACAAGCGTTGACAGTGCGCTACGACGTCGAGGTAATCGAAGCCTTCAAGGCAACGGGTGCTGGAGACTGAATACAGTCCTTAAGGATTGGCTCAAGAATCACTTGTCAGCCTGATGGCGCTTACAGGCTTGCTGCACAGTGAACTCCTGACAAAAAAAGCCGTACCCCCCTTATCCGCTGTGGAGCAGATGCACTGGAGTACGGCCAAAGAAAGCGTCCACGCAAGCCGCCCGCAGGTTCTCAAATCCTTGGGGCAGTGGTGGACGTAAAAAGTACAAGCTGCATTGCGCCTTGCAGGCTTAGCTGGGATGCGCAGCGCAGGGTGCGGGCTTGAACCTGCTTGAGGCTGTGCCGGTCGATTGCCGGTCTTTGAGCCTTCAGTACTCGCTGGGCAGCAGCACTGTGGTGCACAGGCGTGTCGGCACGGGAAGTAGGTGGCCGTCGGTATCTGTGTCGGTTTGAGCGTCTGTAATGACCCAGACCGTGACGCCTTGGGCGATCTCGTAGCTCGACAAAATGCGGCTACCGTCGTGGACCGCTTGGGCGTTGCAGTCAGCGTCGTCCTTGCACACTTGCCCCCAGTCACCCAATAGGTGGCGAGACAACAGCGCTAAAGGCTTGACGCCATGCGTTTGCAATACTTTCAAGGCCAAGGGGGTTGCCACTAGGTCGCCCGGCTCAAACAGCAGTGCTGCAGGGGTTAGTGCTGTGTTGGAAGTTGTTGGAGTTGAGGTCATGAAAGAAAAATCCTTGGTGCAAAGACAAACACCCCAGCCTGTTGTTAGCCTGCTTAGATGCAAAGCACAGCCAAAGACTGGGGTGTTGAGGGTTTGAGGAAAAAGACGAAAGGCGAAGGAAAGTAGATGTGCAAACAGCTGCCTTCTAAGTCGCAAAGCGCTGACACAGTTGCTGCAGCTCAGTGCAAGGGTGGTCAATGGGAATCCACAGCACCCATCCAAACCCGTCATCACTCAGTACGTAGACCAATTCCCAGCAGGCCTTGTGCCGATGCAGTACGTCCCAAGGTGGTGCAAAGCTGCTTTGGCTCAGGTGGTTGCCGCACCAGTCGTGGCTAAGAGGCTGACCTGTCGCTTGCTCGATGCTTTGTAGGGTGTCGCTGTCCTCTACGAGCCACATCTGTGCCAACTGGCCCAAGGGCAAGTCCCAGGCTTGAAGTTCTTGCACCTTGGCGTTCACGCTTTGGGCAATCGCTGGGGATAGATCGTTGTAGTGTTCAGGCTGGGTCAGCTGGCGCATCGCTTACCTCCTGGGGCTTGTCGCTGGCTTTGAGGGTTTTACGCTTTCTGGGTACCAGGTCTAGGGCAAAGGCTTGGCCGACCACAGGAATGTCTTGCCCACTTGCCTTGACGCTTTGCGTTGCTGGTGGTGGTGTTGCCGCTTCGGGGTAAGTGACCTCAACACCTTCCTTGGCTAACCACGTTTGGCTAAATGCAGCCCAGTCTCCCGCTTGTACGTGCTGGTGAGGCTTGTCGGGGGACGGTGCCAGCAGGCCCAAGTCTTTAAGTACCGCAGCGCAAAACGGAGCGTTGTTGTTGCTCTTGCCGTGGAAAGCGTCTCGCAGCACCTTGGTGGCAAAGGGCTGGCCAACGTAGGGCGCAAGCAAGGCGGCAATGGTGTCCAGGCGCACAGCTTCTTTGCTCCACAGGCCTCCTCCTTCGTTGCCTGTTACAGCAAGGTGTAGGTGGCGATCTTCGTCAGCGAGCAAAACGTAGGTCAGGCCGCCTTGGCTGCGGGGAGACAGCTTGGAGGCAAGGTCCGTGCGCAGTAACTGCATGGTTTTAGGCTGCAGATGTGCAGGGATGTCAGGCTGCTTGACAGCGAGGGGTTCAGGCATGGCTGCTCCAGAAAAAGTAAAGCCCCTGCAGTTGCTTAACTACAAGGGCAATGAAATATGGAAAAGGGCAAAGGCCAAAGGGCAAAAGGGCGCACCAGCAGGCCGGTGATGCTGGCTTGGTGCTCAGTGACAGGCCCTAACGAATGATTACGCGGGCCTCCACACTGCGCTGTGTCAGCACGTACACCGTGATAACTGTGGCCACAGCGGCAACAGCACCCAGTCCAGTGGGCAGCAAGGGTAAAAGTAGGGGAAGCAAAGCAGGCATGGCGGTTTCCTTATCGGTTCACAGAAAAACAAAACCCCTTTGACCAATTGCGGCCAAAGGGGTCAAGAAGTGATCGTGAAAGATCAGAAAAATGATATGGGCTTGGGATGGGCTGGTGCTGCGCCAGGGGAGCGCCTACAGGCTTAGCTGACTTCACTCGCGTTCACTGCCTCACCCAAGGTGCCTGCTTTTGGGTCCAGAGGTGCCACTGCAACTTCCACCAAGGCGTAGTCTGTCTGTAGCGTCGAGAGTCGTCTGCTAACTCCAGCAAAAGGCCTTCTAGTCCTTCGGTCGGCGTGCAGGTGCGGCCATAGAGCCTGAGCGGGGTTTCATTTAAGCGCTCCAGCGCCTCTGCCACGTCAAAGCGGTCACGGCATTTGCGTATTAACTTCAGAGCCCGCCGATAGCGCTGGGCAACGTGCTTGGGCTTCTTTGCGGCTGTGTGCCAGCTTATGTCCTGTAGCTGCAAGCTGACGCTGTCGCTGTCCTGTTGGCGATCATCTGGCAGGTGGCACTCGATCACCATAATCGCTGCATCGGCGATGTCGTGTGCAGTTTTTTCAGGGGCGATTACCAACTTGCAGTAGCCGAACTCGGCATTCACCAATAGCCACTCTGGCTCTTGAGCCACAGTTACCGGGCACAAGTACCAGGAAAATCCAAACCGCTTGTCGTAGGGCGTAAACCGGCACTCACCGGCTAGCTGCCCCGCAAGGTCAGGGTGGACAACGATCTGATGCTTAAGGACAGGCACGATGAGAACTTGTACAGAAATGAGTGTGGTTGGTCCAGCAATTATTTAACGACAGGCACTTAAACCGACTACTCGGCAAATCCCTTACCTTCTACGACACGGCTCGTGCTCGTCAAGCCAATGATGGCCAGGTGCCGCAGCATCACGAAGCGGCCAACGATAGCGGTTTCACGCCAGGAACGTTGCGTGCCGAGACCATTGAATGGTTGGGTGGACTGCACCACAGCTACCGCCCAGCGACCTGACCCACTGAATCCATACACACTCATGGCCATCGGTGTTGACATCCGAAGATCTTGCAAGCCATAACGCCTCAAAACTGAGGTTTTTGCAGACGCTGCTGCCCGGATTGGTCTAGGCCACCGTGTCCTGCAAGCAGACAAGCACCTGCAGTGCTGCCAACTGGAAACCAAGAAACGCCAGAAATCGACTAATGCTGAGTTTGGGCGCTCTACAGCTGAGCTTGAGGAGCCAGGCAAAAAGAAACCCCTACCTCCGAGGAAGTAGGGGTTCTAGGCCTAGCTGATTTTGGGCTGTCCAGGGTGCCTGGCCAGTTGGTGAGATTAAACACCAGACCAGGATACAGCTTAAAAGAAATTTACAGTTGTTAATTAAGCCAAGCGCCACAGTGAAATGACGTTTGAGTTGAAGCAACTGTTAAGCAAGCAATGGCTTTGGGGTCTGGACTCCAGCGTTACCCATGCAGCATTAAGTGCAATGTTCGTAAAGGCAAAAAGGCGCCCCTACCTCTGGGGGCTGTCCAGCTAGTGTGCATGGTCACAAAGCCAGCCTTAGCCGCCTAGGTGTTTAGTCCCGACTGAGGTCTCTTTGCGTAGGCAGATGGGGCTGCGAGCTGTTTCGCTATCCTGCACTGTATTTCTAAAAAATCAGAAACATCGTGCTAACCCTCTTTGCTCTGTTAATCGGTTATTTACTGGGGAGAGTCCAAAGCCGCCGCTGGCGGCGTGACCGCTACACTGCACTTGGTCGTAAGCTCCAACTCATAGCCGAGCGCAACGAAAACCTTGGCTTGCGGCGCAAAGGCAAGCGCTCCTCACTGAGTCATCGACAGAAATGGCTGCTTGGTCTTTTGCACTGGATCTCACCCACCTTGACCGGCTATACGCTCTTTCGCCCTGCCACACTCATTAGCTGGAAGCAGCGGTACGTGCAGTGCTATTGGTGGCTTATTTCGGCTAGTTCTCAGCCCAATCAGGGCGGTCGCCCCCGGATTGATCAGTCTGTTGAGCAGATCATTGTTGACATCAAAGTGCAAAACCCCCATTACGGTGCTCAGCGTATTGCTGCTCTGATTACGCAGCAACTTGGCGCTCCAGTATCAGAGAGCACCGTGCGCAATGTCCTCAAACGCCGATGGATCCCAACAAACCCCCCGCGTCAATCCTGGTGGACATTCTTGAGGAACCATCGGCATTTGCTGGCCTCCATGGACTTCAAGGTGACGTTTGACTGGCGGGCACGCCCTCTTTATATCTTGGCTGTTCTGGATCATCAGCGACGGCGGCTAGTTCACTGTCGCAGCACTTACCACCCAACCAGTGAATGGGTAGCGCAGCAAATGCGAGAAGCCTTTCCGTTCGACGAGGCGCCAGCCATGATGTTGATGGACCATGACAGTATCTTTTTGCCCGTAGTTAAAAACACCTTACCAGCAATGGGTGTCAAGGTCATTCGCAGTGCGGTGGGTTGTCCACAGCAAAACGGGACGATTGAGCGCTTTAACCGCACGCTGACTGAGGAGCTTCTGGACCATGTCATCCCTATCAATGAGAAACACCTGAACGGGTTGCTTGCCCAATACCAGTGTTTCTACAACAAGGCTCGCCCACATCAAGCCAACGGTGGTCAAGCGCCAGAGCATCATGAAGCGGCCAACGATAGCGGTTTCACTGCGGGAACGTTGCGTGCCGAGGCCATTGAATGGCTGGGTGGGCTACATCACAGCTATCGCCGCGTAGCCTGAGCCTCTGAATCTGAATGTACTTATAGTCATCGGCTGCATACCAGCCGAGGCTTTGTCACGCCTTAGCACTGCACGGTAGAGATTTTTGCGGGCAAATTAGCCCAAATTAGTCTAGATCACTGAGTCAAAACGGTTAGGAATGGCCCAGTAGCGCTGATATTTGAAGGGCAGAAGTTACCTGGAACTGGCTGATTTTGGGTTTTTGCACCCTACAGGTGTCCGAAGGCGAAAAATCTACACAAAAACCAAGGGGTTGTTGTGTTCTTTACATCCCGTGACACAACCGCCGCCCAGCCCCCCGCTCAGGGAACGTCGGGGTGTCAGGTTTTTTCTACTTTGATAGCTGCCCGCGCTTGCTGGGTAAGCGTTAGAGGCCGATTTGGCTTAAAACCGCTCCACCAAAGTGGGTGTCCATTTTTAATGGTGTCTTTTTCAATGAATGGGCGGCTGGATGCCGATTTGACCGTGATTTTTTAAACGTGAAGCAACGACAAAGCACCCGGATTGACTTCGACAATCCTCAACAGCGCACGCGCAGGGCCTGCTGGACGCACTCGGCGCTGTTCCCAGTTC
>JAHAYB010000479.1 GCA_018384835.1 Comamonas sp. | reverse complement strand
AAAGGTGGAGTCCTCGCCCTGATTGAGGATAACAATTTCTACCTGTTTAGCCTCACAGATAGCAAACGAGACGCGGGCATAGGCCACGGTGCGCCGACTGGACTGGGCGGCGGCACGAAACTTCTCAGGCTGCAAGCGGGCAAGGTCGTAGCGTCTGCGCCCGCCTGCTGTGCGCCCATCGGGTAGGAGCTTGCCTTCTCGTTCCCATCGGCGAAGCGTCTGGGTCGATACGCCAAGCGCTTGAGCAGCTTCTTTGATTGGAACAAGTTTACGCAACATGATTAAATTGTATATTTATAATCAACTTTAATCAATTATTTATCACACTGTTCAACCCCCCACTAAAGTCCGCTTAATCGATGTTGGCCTCCGCGATGATCAGTCAACCCAGCAATTTGGCTACGCCATGGCAACGCTGGTGTGAATTTCCACCTTCAGCGCACGCTTGATGGCCGCAAAAATTGCTGAGATATTGTTCATCGTCGGATTACCTGAAAATCTGCCCCCTCAACCCCCAAAAAAAGGGAGCCAAGGGGGCAGCAGGGGGAAAACGTCGCAGGGGCAGACTGCGGCTTTCAGGCTTGGTTGAAGCGTAACTTAACCCAGGCTATCGGCCCAGATATTCTTCGCCCATGCCAGGGCGTAGCGGCCTTCCAGCTCATTGGCCGCTTGCGAGACACCGCCGGAACCTGCCACGGCCAGCATGGTTTTCTTCTCAGCGTCGTAGGCGTGGACGCTGGCGACGTGTACCACGTCTTCGCTGCTGACAAAGCTGTAGCAGGTGTTGTTGTAAATCGGCATGGGGTTGACTTCCTTGCCCAGCAGCAAGGCCACCACGGCTGCCGCACAGGTTTTGCCGTGCTGGTTGGCCATATGGCCAGACTTGGGCATGGCGGGGGCAATCTGGATGGCATCGCCCAGCACATGCACATTGGGCAGCGCTTTGGATTCAAAGGTGAGGAAGTCCACCTCGCACCAGCGCTTGTTGGCGGTGGCCATGCCGGATTTGACGGCGATATCACCCGCACGCATGTTGGGGATGACGTTGAGCACATCAGCCTTGATGTCGTCGTTGAACTCGAACTTCAAGGTGCGGCCTGCTACATCGACATCCACCACATTGTGCTTGGGGCGGTATTCCAGAATGCCAGCGTAGCGGTCTGCCCAGGCTTTCTTGAACAGCGGGCCTTTGGAGGTGACGTCGTCATTGGCATCGAGCACCAGCAGCTTGCTTTTGGGCTTTTCGCGCTTGAAGTAGTCGGCAATCTGGCAGGCACGTTCGTAGGGGCCAGGGGGGCAGCGGTAGGGCGCCAGCGGAATGCTCATGGCAAATACGCCACCATCGGGCATGGCTTCCAACTGCTTGCGCAGGGTGACGGTTTGCTCACCGGCTTTCCAGGCGTGCATGATTTGGCCTTGCGCCTCGGCGTTGTTCATGCCGGGCAGGCTGTCCCACATGAAGTCAATGCCGGGGGAAACAATCAGGCGGTCGTATTCCAGCTCGCTGCCGCCTGCCAGGCGCACTACGCGCTTATCGGCATCAATGGCGGTCACGCTGTCACGCACCATTTGTACGCCGTGGCGCTTGACCAGGTTGTCGTAGGACTGGGTGATGTCCTCCATGGTCTTGACCCCACCAATCACCAGGTTGGAGATAGGGCAGGAGATAAAGCTGGCGCTAGGCTCCACCAGGGTGACCTGAACGCGCTTTTCCGACCACATGCGGATGTACTTGGCCGCTGTTGCGCCGCCATAGCCACCGCCCACAATCACCACTTTGGGGCCGCTGCCGCCAGCGCCGCTTGCGCAGCCCGCCAGTGCCAGGGTGGAGGCAGCGCCTGCGGCTGCCGTGGTTTGCAAAAATGTTCTACGTTGCATCATGCTCAATCACCTCACTGCTTCTGGGCGGCAAAATAGCCGGCAATGGCTTCAATCTGGTCATCGCTATAGCCTTTGGCCAGTTGGTGCATGACGGTGGCAGGCTTGCGGCCTGTTTTGAAGTCTTGCATTTTGCGTACCAAATCGTCTTTTTTGACACCGGCCAAAGGCTCCATGCCGGGCTGCGCCGCGCCGTTGGTGCCGTGGCAGTTGGCGCAAGAGGCGGCCCAGCTACGTACATGGGCGGGGTCAGGGCTTTGGGCTTGTGCAGTGCCGGCAAGCAGCAGCGCCGAACATGCCAGCCAGTAGGACAGAGTTCTCATTAGCGTCTCCGTAGTGGTTAGAAAACAAAAAAGGACACGAAAGAGCATGGATGCAATCCACCGCTCGTCAAAGATGGTTTACCAGTAGCCGCTTTCGTTCCGTTAATGATAAAGAGAAAACAGCTTCATATACTTAAAAAGCCTCTTTTTCTGCTTCTAAATAGCCCAAACTTATGTACTTGCCGATATTGCTGTCAAAACCCAACATGGTTTTGGCACGGGCAGCCACACGCGGGTCGGCCAGCACCATGGCTTTGGCCTCTGCTTCGCTCTTGCCCTCTTCCACGGCTTGCAGGCAAGGCTCCCAGATGCCGCTCATGAAGGTGCCGTAGGTATCGAGCAGGTCGCGGGTTGGCTCGCCGTGGCCGGGTGCCCACAGTTGCTCACCGGCTGCGGCTTTTAAGGCTTCGTAGTATTTGAGCGTGCCGGGGTAGGAGCCATCGTCCATATTGGCGATGCGGTTGGTCATGGCAATGTCGCCCACGATGGTGACTTTTTCATCGACGATTTGCACCGTCAGGTCAGAGGGCGTGTGCGCCGTGCCGTAGTGGTGCATACGCAGCTTCAAGTCGCCCGCAAGCACCAACTCTTGGCCATGCTCAACGGCAGTGTTGGGCACAACAATGCGCGTACCGGCGGTGGACTGGTTGGTCCAGCGCTCCATGGTGCTGCGCCAGAGGTTGCCCTCATTGCCCTTAATCATCTCAATCGTGTGCGGCAGGGCGTAGATGGGCAGCTTGTCGCCATAGGCATCGGCAAAAGCATGGTTGCCCAGCCAGTGGTCGCCGTGGTAGTGGCTGTTGAATACCGCCACCACCGGCTTGTCGGTGACGGTTTTAATCATGCGCAGCGCCATCTCGCCAATTTGCAGCGAGCTGCCAGAGTCCAGCACCACCACACCTTCTTTACCCACGGCAAAGAACAGGCTGGCCATCATGCCCTGGTTTTCGGGGGTGGGAAAACCATCTTCGGCGTAAATCATCCACACCCGCTCAGACAGTTGCTTGGGCGCAATGTCTTTAACGGGCGGGCCTTTGATGAAGTTTTCTGCCTGCTGGGCAAACAGGCGTGCCTCTGGCCACATGGCTAGGCCGCCCGTCATGGCAGCCGCGCCAGCGGCCAGCAGCAGGCCACGGCGCCGTGGATTCATAGGCTGAGAAGTTGCGGACATAAAAGCCTCCTTGCGTTTCAGGCGTGGATTACTCGGCGTAACCGGGGTTGGGCAATGCGCCTAGCACCCGTGGGGCGTTGAGTTTGCGGTCGGTAATGCGCCCGCCCTGTGCGGCCAGCCATTTTTCCACCAGCTCCCACACCATGGGCAGGTTCTGGCTCTTGGCATCTTCTGCCACGGGTGCCCAGCCGGCCACTTTGTAGGTTTTGCTGGCATCAATCAGCTCGCCACCCAGGCGCATGTCCTGAATGCGGTTGCCCATGCTGGCAGTAGGGTCGCAGGCATAGCTCAAGCCACCAACGCGCACCATGTCACCGCCTTGCTGGTAGTAGGGGTCGGGGTTGAACAGGTTGTCGCACACGTCTTCCAGCACGGTCTTAATCATCTCGCCCGTCATGTCGGTGACGGTGGCGTAAGAGTAGGTGGTGGCGGTCATATCCAGCAGCCATTCGCGGGTAATTTGCTGGCCGGGCAGCAAAGTCGTGCCCCAGCGGAAGCCGGGCGAGAAGGCAATCTGCGCATCTTGCACGTCCATCAGGGCATCGACGATAAGCTGGTCACCCGTACCGTTGAAGTTGCCACGGCGGTAGAGCAAACCCTCGCTCACGCCCAGCACTTCAGACAGTTTGCTTTCGTAGGGGGCGCGAATGCGGGTAATCAGCTCAGACATTTCCTTATCGGGCGTGAGCATGTTGGCAAACACGGGCAGCAGCTTGTAGCGGAAGTCTGCCACCTTGCCCTCTTTGACTTCAAAGTCCAGCACGCCCAGGAATTTGCCGTTAGAGCCAGCGTTGGTAACAATGGTTTTGCCGCTCTTGCTCTCGACCAAGGTTGCCACGGGCATCCCGTCGTGGGTGTGGCCGCCCATGATGGCATCAATGCCGGTCACGCGGCTGGCCATCTTCAAGTCCACATCCATGCCGTTGTGGCTGATAACGACGACCACCTGAGCGCCTTTACCCCGAGCTTCGTCCACCATCTTCTGCATGTTGTCGTCTTGAATGCCGAACTCCCAATCCGCCACCATGTAGCGCGGGTTGGCAATCGGGGTGTAGGGGAAGGCTTGGCCAATGATGGCGCAGGGCACACCATTGATTTCACGAATCACATAGGGCTTGAAGACTGGGTCGCCAAAGTCATTGGTCTTGACGTTTTGCGCAACGAAATCCACCTTGCCTGCAAAATCTTTTTCAATGATTTCCTGCACGCGCTCCATACCCAGGGTGAACTCCCAGTGGCCGGTCATCACATCCACGCCCAGCAGCTTGCAGGCATCGACCATGTCTTGGCCATCCGTCCACAAGCAAGTGCCCGAGCCTTGCCAGGTATCGCCACCATCAAGCAGCAAAGCGCCGGGGCGACTGGCTTTAAGGCGCTTGACCAGGGTTGCCAAGTGGGCAAAGCCACCGACCTTGCCGTAGCGCTGGGCGGCGGCTTCGTAGTCCAGATAGGTCAGGGCGTGGGCTTCAGCGCTACCCGCTTTGATATTGGCAAACTTGAGCAAATGCTCGCCCACCAAGTGGGGCAGATTGCCCTTCATGCTGCCTAGACCCAGGTTGATACTAGGCTCGCGGAAGTAAATGGGGTTGAGTTGCGCGTGGCAGTCCGTCATATGCAAAAACGACACTTGGCCAAAGCTGGGGATGTTGTACAGCCCCTCTTCCGCCGTAGCGGTGGAGGCGTGGGCAAAGCGCCCCAAGCCCAAACCAGCCATCGTGCCAGCACCCAGCACCTGCATGAATTCGCGTTTCGTTAGATTCATGGTGTATTTCTTCTATAAAAATGGATAGTCCATGGAAAAAAACCCGACAAAGTCGGGTTTGATTCCGCAGCGTTAATTACTTGTTAACGGGCGATTCGGGGTCAAGCAGCAAAGCCACAATATGGCGTACCTGCTCTTCATTCAAAATACCCATATGCCCAGCGCGTGGCATATTGGAGCAGGCATCGTAGGCTTTGGAGTTCCATACGCGCCCCCAAGTGTATTCCACCATGGCGCGTGCCTCGGGGCTATTGGGGTCGGTTACGCCGCGCAGCTTGCCATATTGGTAGAGGCTGGGGCCAATCGTGCCAAAGGAGATTTCCTTGGGGTCAAGCTGGTGGCAGTTGTAGCAGTTGCCGCCATTGACGGTTTTGGGGCCATCGCTCCAAGTCATGCCACGGCCACTTTGGGCGATTTTTTCGCCCTCTTTCCAGTCACCCAGAAACTTGCCGTCGGAAGGCCACTTAATTGCCTTGAAGTTTTCAGCCTCAATGCGCTTGGCAGTTGCCTCGTCCAAAGGCTTACCAGCCACATCCGCAGCGCTACACAGTTTGACGGTTTCATCCGCCTCAGTAATGCGCGTGACTAAAACGCCTTTATGGTCGCGAAAAGAGTTTTTCACCACCTCAGCGGTCAAGGCATCGTAATCCACTCCAGCCTGATTAGCACCACCCGTCTGGGTGCAACCAACCGAAGTCAGGACTACGGCAGCACCGGCAGCCAGCGTCCAAACAGAGATTTTCTTTACATTCATCTTTGTCTCCCTATTAGCGCTTAATCATGGGGGCTGTAGATTTGGCCCCTTTGGCGTTCACACCCAAGTAGCTGGCCAAGGCAACGGTGGCATCACTGGCAAAACCTGGGTAGGGAAAGCGTTGCTGGCGATAGCAGTCATTCAGGCGCTGCTGCATACCCCACATCTGGCCGTTAGAAACACGGTAAGCCGGCCAAGCGGCAAAGCCTACGCCATCACCTGGGTTGGTGGAGAGGATGGGCAAATCCTGCAGGCGAATGCGCTTGCCTTCCTCGCCGTGGCAGGAAGAGCAGGCAAAGTCATGCGGGCCGCCGCGTTGGAAAAACAGGCGTTTGCCTACTTCGTAGAAGGCTTTTTCTTTTGGGTGTTCCTGAGACAGGTTAAAAACCATGCCCTGGGATTCAGCAGAAATCCAGGTTGCCAAGGCCGTCACATTGGCCATCTCGCCTTTGCCAAAGGGAGTTTTGGCGGTTTCGGCAGCATCAATGCCCTGCAGGGTTTCCATACAGGTCAAGAGACGCGACTCCAAATCTTGGACTTTATCTGTATCAGAAAAATAACGGGGAAGCTCTACAAAAGCACCTTTGAAAACACCCGGACCTTTACCTAAATCACACTGCTCTAAGCTGGCATTTTTAGGGCCGCGTGGCTTTTTCCAAAGCTCTTCACCCTTCATTTCAAACAAATCTGCTGGATTTCCATCTGCCAGCATCTCGCGGTATTCGTCAATGCTTTCAGTGGCACTTTTCTGGGCCATTGCTGGCATCGTCAAAAAGACGGCGCTGCAAACAGCCAATAGTTTTTTACTGTGCTTCATTCGTGCTCCTCTTGATTTTAGTATTGCACTTTCATAGTCATAAAGTGCAATTGCCACACTGGTTATGCAACCCACAGTGTGGCAATTGGGGGGATTACGAGACAGTTGCCTCGTCGGTGCGGGTATCACCCTTGTTGTCTTTCCAGTTCACGGTGATTTTGTCACCGGCTTTGCCGCCCTTGATAGTGAACTGCAAGAACGGGTTCTTAGAGACAGCGGGGCCCCACTCAGCCGAGAACACCTGGGTGCCGTTCAAGCTGGCGGTTACTTCCTGAATGAACCAAGCGGGAACCAGGTTGCCGTCGCCATCTTTACGCTGGCCGGACTCCATCTCGTGGCTCATCAGAACACGAACGGTAATTTTGTCGCCCGCTGCTTGGGCACGGATACGCATGGGATCTGCCATGAATCTTCTCCTGAAATCAATAAGGTCTAAAAACTAAGAATCGGACAGGGGCTGTTAATTAGCCGCCGCAACCACCCAGGGTGACCTTGACTTCTTTCTTGGCCCACAGTGCTTTGCCATCCTTGGTGATGGCCACAGCGTAGACGTCAGAAGACTGGCCCATTTTGGCGCGGGTCTGGAAGCTGGCTTCCACAGCATCATTCACGTGGAATAGGGCAATCAGAGCATTGGGGTTTTTCTCAACCAGAATCAGCAGCTGGGTTACATCTGCCAAAGAGGAGGAAGCGCCCAGGGGCACAACCGCACCGTTTTCAGCAATATCAGGGCCGGTGATAGTCACATCGGCACTTTCAGCCATGGCACCACCGCCAGCAGCTTTGATGGCATCTTCAATAGATTTAGCCTCAAAAGCGGCTTGGTTAAACGCTGCGTGGGCAAACTGGGGGAAGCCAGCACTGGCCAGCAAGCCTGCCAGCACTGCGCTGCTTTGAATGACTTGGCGACGTGTTTGCATATGCACTCTCCTTATGGGTAATCGTCAATAGAAAATAAAAAAGTGAAAAAACCTAAGGTCTAAACTCACTGAACACCAGCCAGCCAGTTGGCAATTTGCTGGGCATCTGCATCAGGCAGGGTTTGTGCGGGCATAGGGATAGGCCCCCACACACCAGTTCCGCCTGACTTGATCTTACCGGCCAGGTATTCAGCCTGTCCTTGGTACTTTTGGGCTACATCCTTGTAAGCAGGGCCAACCAGCTTTTTGTCCACAGAGTGGCAGGCTGTACAGGCGTATTTGGACAGCATGCCAGTGATGGCGGCATCATCAGCCAGAGCACCGGCTGCGGGCTTGGCTTCTTCCTTGCTGGCTTCGGGCTTTTTCTCCCCCTCTGGGGCAGTATTCAAGCCACGCTGTGGGCCGACTAAGCGGTTTTGTTCTTCCAGGTTGCCGTGGGCATTCAAGGCATGGTCAGGCAAGGTGGAAGATACGGCCATGCCCGTGGGCGAGCAGTCCTTCATGCACAGGGTATTGGCCACATCAGCCTTGGTACCGCCAAACTCCTTGCCCGGCCACATGGCGTGCGCCGTGCTCATACCATTGCGGTTAGGCATACGCTCCTGCACCTCGGCAATATTCTTGTCGGACAGCACAAAGTCATCAGGCACGATATCGGCCATACTCAGCAAATAGGCCAAAACCGAATAGACCTCTTCGGTGCTCAGGGACTTAGGCTCTGTCCAGGGCATAGCGCGGTTGATGTAATCCCACAGCGTAGATACGGTGGGCACTTTCATAATCGCTGTACGGCCAGGGTAATCGGTACGCTGCAAATTGGCAACGCGGCCTGTTTCGATATCTTCCTTGGTCGTTCCGCCAATCAAAGGCGTAAAGAACTCGTTAGACTCACCAAAAATACCGTGGCAGTGGGCACATTTGGTTTCCCATACATCCATGCCTTTTTCTGCCGAGCCAGAGCCAGGGGGTAGCCCCTCAAAATCGGGGCGAACGTCGATATTCCACTTCGCCACTTCCAAATCAGTAGCTGGGCGGCCAATACCTGGAAAACTGACGGCCTCTTTAGCTGCGGCCTTTTGTGGCTGGGCTTTTTGTGCCAATGCAGTACCAGAGAAAGCCAGCAAACCGCCCATGGCGGCTGCCAAAACAGCTTTTGATGCTTTATTAACCCAACTGGACATTTTTCACCTCGCCGTCTTCTTGTACCAACCACGATTGAATAGCGTTGTTGTGATAAATGGAGCGCGTACCGCGTACCGCACGCAACTGCTGGTAAGTGGGCTGCACGTAGCCAGTTTCATCTTGTGCGCGGCTTTGGATAATGGCAGGCTTGCCATCCCATACCCAGTCGATATTGAAGCGCGTTAGGCATTTAGAAAGTACGGGGCTTTCCAAACGCGCCTGCCGCCAATTGCGGCCACCATCTACAGACACATCCACGCGCTTGATTTTGCCCAGGCCAGACCAGGCCAAGCCAGTGATGTTGTAAAAGCCTTTATCCAGCAGCACCTGACCACCGGAGGGGGTAGTTACCACGCTTTTGCACTCCTGCAAGTTGCTGTACTGGCGGTGCGTGCCATCAGGCATGAGGTCGATATAGTGAATCGCCTCATCCTTGGCACCCCAGGGTTTGTCGCCTACTTTGATGCGGCGCAGATACTTCACCCAGCTCACGCCTTGCACGCCCGGAACCACCAAGCGCAGGGGGTAGCCGTTTTCGGGACGCAGCATTTCGCCATTCATGCCATAGGCAACAATGACTTCGCCCGAGGTAATCAAGTCCATAGGGATGGTGCGCGTCATGGAAGAGCCGTCCGCGCCCTCTGCCAGCACAAACTTGGCCTTTTTCAAGTCCACGCCTGCCAGCTCCAGCAGGGCAATCAGGGGAACGCCGGTGAACTCGCTGCACGACAACATGCCGTGGGTGTATTGCACGGTAGGTACGGCAACGTTGCCCCAATCTACCGCCGTATTGGCACCGCACTCAATAAAGTGAAAGCGCGATACCGAGGGCAGGCGCATCAACTCATCCATGGTGAAGACCATCGGGGTCTTGACCATGCCGTTAATCATGAAGCGGTGCTTGGAGGGGTCGATATCCCACCAGCCTTGGTGGTGGCGTTCAAAGTGCAAACCGCTGGGGGTGACGATGCCAAACAGCGATTGCAAAGGCGCAAAAGAGACCGAGGCTTGCGTGGTTTGCGTCAGCCCAGGGCTGGGGCGGCGCTGCAAGTTGGCTTCGTATTGCGAAGGAACGCCATAGCCTACCGTGGCCACACTTTGCCCCAGGCTGGTGGAGTGGGTGGGCAGGTTAAGGATATTGGGGTCGCCACCCTCAGCGGGCACGGGGTTGGATTGCGCCAGGGCAATCGGCGCGGCTGCACCGGCTGCGGCGGTAGCAAAGGCATTGCGCAAAAAGTCGCGGCGGCCTTTTTTGCTTTCAGCAACAACGGTTTTAATGCCCTCTTGCGATAAAAAATGCTCAGGGGCTTTGAGCACTCGTCCGCTGGGCTCGGAGGAATAGGAAGTCAAGGCTGCACCTCTTGAAGTCTTGCTTATGGAGTAGGAAAGTCAAAGGCAAAAGCACAGGCTGCCTCACGGGCTAGCCTTAGTACCTCAATGCGCTGCGACTTGAAAGGTAAAGTTATTTGAATTTGTAATGGTCACGATTGAGCACTGCTGCTACTGCCGTGACCTCCTCGGGGAAGAACCCAAGGTTTAGCTCTGAATTGCACTGCTCAACCATGCCGCGCAAAATGCCAGCGGTGTTCACCCGCTCTTCGGGGCGATAGATGGCACTGCCGTCACCGCCAAATTTTTGGGCATGGCACTGGGCGCATTTGCCCTCTGCAATGAGCTTTTCGCCTAGAGCAAGGTCTGCGCCTTGAAAAATTTCAGGCTCAGCATAAGCCGATAGAGATATTCCCAAGCAAAAACCTAACCCCATCAGATACGTAACAACTGCGGTATTAGTACGCATGGCCTTGTCTCCTGTTGGTTAATTACCCCTTCAACCCCCACTATTTACGATAAGAGTAAGCAGTAGGGGGTGAAGCGCTATATTGCTGCTACTTCGCTACTTATTTAGCACCGCCCAAAATCCAGGTGGCTAAAGTCAGCACATCTTCATCAGAAACGGCTGTTTGTGCGGGCATGGGGATAGCACCCCACTTACCAACACCGCCAGCTTTAATGCTTTTGGCCAGTTCAGCGGGATCCATGCCCTCATACTTTTTAGCTACATCCAAGTAGGCAGGACCAATTACCTTTTTCTCTACCTGGTGGCAGGCAGTGCAGGCTTTTTTGGTTGCCAGATCTAGGCTAGCATGGGCTGGCAACACAGCAGCGGCAGCAAGAACTACAGCAGTTGCAATGGCTTTCATAGTGAAACTCCTTCGATTTTTCATATCAGCACTTGTGAATATAGCATTTCATTATGCTTTTAGATATAAATTCGATATAAGGGTTTGCCCAAGCTAGGGCTATGAAGTTTTTTCATAGCGCTTTCGGTCACTAGCTAAGTTGTAGTTTTTGCTTGCCTTCTTCTAGGCGCTGCTCCAAGTAAGGGCCATAAAAGTCTGGCTGATAAGCGCCCTCCATGCGCTCTGCCACCTCTTGGCCATTGATGCCAAAAAACAACAGTGTGGGGGCTATGGAGACATTCCACGCTTGTATCAAGGCATCGTGGGTGGTAGCTTGGCCTGAAAAATCATGCACTGTTGCTGAGGAGCGCATATCGACTTGCACAATTGCTTGGCCTTGGCGTAACAAGGGCGCAAGGTAAGAGTTACGCGCTACATGGCAGTATGCGCAACCTTTCAGGCTGGCCATTACCACTAAAACCTGGCCTTGATTAAGCGCCAAAGCCAATTCATCTTTTAATGAATAAGCGGCTGGCAGTTTGGTATTTTTTTGTGCCAAAGCCAAGGTGCTGCTAGATAACAGGGCAATAGCGCTGGCTTGTACCCAGCGACGGCGGCTCCATGGGCGACTATTCATCATATTCTCCTGACAAAAAAGCCCCTTGGCGAAAGGGGCTGGGTTGAGTGCATATAAGACCGTTGCCTTTGCCTAGTTAGCGGCTGCTTAAATACTGAGCGACCGCAGCCATTTCCAGAGGAGTCATTTTCTCAGTAATGGTAAACATAACGGCATTGTCATTGGTACGCTTGCGGTCATGAAACTGGTGTAGCTGATTTTCTAAATATCCCGCAAACTGCCCTGCCAAGCGGGGTAAAGAGTCTGAGCCAGTCCCATCTTCACCATGGCAGCTAGCACAAGCCGGTACGCCACTGTAGCGATTGCCATGTTGGTAGATGTACTCGCCTACCGCTGCCAAAGGCTTGTCTTGAGCCTCTTGCGAAACAGGGGTTTGTTTTTCATAAAACTTGCCCAAAGCGACCATTTCTTCAGGTGTGAGTTTGGCAGCCATTTCTGCCATGGCGGAGCTTTCGCGCTGGCCAGATTGGAAGTGTTCTAGCTGCTTGGCGGTGTACTGCCAGTGCTGGCCAGCCAAGCGAGGAAAGGCTTCACTGCCTGACTCGCCATTCATGCCATGGCATAAAAAACATACGCCAGAGACAATTTTTTGCACTCTGGCCTCATCAACCTCTTGCGCTTGGGCAACAGAAGCACCTAAAGCACCAAGCAGGAAGACACAAAAAGATGTCAAGCGAGTAGATAAACGCACGGTAATGTACTCCTTCATTATTTACATTATAGATTTTTAGACGAAAAATTAAGGGTGTAATTAAGGGCGTAAGTAAACGTAGCCTTCTTTGGCTTGTAGGCGTGAAACCTCAGCGACTCCCGAGGGGACTATTTTTGCCTCCATCAACAAACTATCCTCATCCAGTTTACGGGCTACCAAGGTATTTTTACAGACCATAAACTCTACCCCTTTGCCTACTAAATCTGCCACGCTACCAGAAAATGGCTGCTCCATTTGATTGGTTGCACCATCAATTAAAAAATCAATACCTAAGCCATGGGTGACAACAACAATTTTAACGTCTGGGTCGGCTGCTAAGTGGTTACGGATATTACTAATAGCACGAGAAGCTTGGGGGATACCTTCGCTGAGGTGATACACCACTTTAATATCCTGCGCCCAAGCACCAAGCATGGCTAGACTCAATCCCAGTGCCACGGCTGTTTTTTTTAGCATACGCATCTCTCACTCTCCTTAAAAAAACCCCACCACTACAAAAACGCTATCTGTCCAGCAGGCAATGATAGCCTTACCCTGCATTCATTTGTGACAAAACACAGTGCTGTACTTGTAAAAACTGTTTTTCTGGATAGTCAACAAAGACAAGCGCCCAAGTGCTGCGACTGGGCTAGTTTTGCTTAACCCCAGTGCAAACTGCCTTACAAATAGCAGCAATATCTTGATTGGCAATGCTGTAAAAAATCTGTACTCCCTCACGTCTGCGAGACAACACACCGCCTTTGTACAAAGTATTCAGGTGCTGAGACATATTGGGCTGGGTGGCGGTGATTTCTTGCAGCAGCTCACCCACATTTTTTTCACCTTGGCACAAAGAGCTAATGATTCTTAATCTTATTGGGGCGGACATGATGCGAAATAAGTCTGCTGCTTTTTCGAACATCGCCTCAGTAGGAGGGGGTACAGCTTGGACAGGCGGTACAGGTGAAGGGTTATCATTCATGAGGCAATAAGTCATTGAAGGCTATAGCCCAAACAGCCACAGCAAATCGTAAAAATCCGATAAATCATAGCGATAAATAGAAATTACCGCTCTTGAAAATTGTATAGATTTATGCGCTCTTTTTTGAGGACAGGCGTGTTGTACCTGCCTCGCAACCACCTTGCTTCACGTTCGGATTCCTTGGCGGTAAGAACGTGTTTACGCTTTTATCGCGAAGGGATGAAGGGGCAAAAGGGTACAAAGCTTGAAGCAGAATAAAGTACAAAAAAAGCCGCTGCATTACTGCAACGGCTTTTCTTAGCGTTTGGTGCCCAGGAGAAGACTCGAACTTCCACACCTCGCGGCGCTAGTACCTGAAACTAGTGCGTCTACCAATTCCGCCACCTGGGCTGAAACAAAAAAATTCCTAAAAATGTTTACATAACTATTCGAGAAGCAGTATCTGCTTGTCGTTAAACTTGGTGCCCAGGAGAAGACTCGAACTTCCACACCTCGCGGCGCTAGTACCTGAAACTAGTGCGTCTACCAATTCCGCCACCTGGGC
>JAHAYB010000472.1 GCA_018384835.1 Comamonas sp. | reverse complement strand
CAGCAGTCACTGATCCTTGCGGCAGCCGCATTGTTGGTGGTTCATGGTGAGTTGTCCGCGGGTGCAATGATTGCCGCGAGTATGTTGATGACGCGTGCGCTGGCGCCAATCGATTCGTTGGTAGACGCATGGCGTGGCATAGCTTTGGCAAAAGGAGCATTCCTGCGCTTGGACGCATTGTTACGCGATATGCCCGTACGGGATCTTGTATTGGTGAATGTTCCCCCGGCGGGGCGCTTGAGTTTGCTCGATGTAGTAGCAGTGGCGCCGGAACTAAAAGAGCCGATCCTGAAGGGGATAAGCGTGCAAGTGCAGCCGGGTACGATAACTGTAGTGCTAGGGCCATCGGGTTCAGGTAAGTCTACGCTTGCGCGCTGTATGCTGGGTATCTGGCCGTACATGCAAGGCGATGTATTGTTGGATGAACACCCAATTCAGCACTGGAGCCGCGATGAGCTTGGACCATATGTTGGGTACTTGCCCCAAGAGGTTGAGTTATTCGATGGCTCGATTGCAGAAAACATTGCCCGCTTAGGTGAGGTGGATGCACAGAAGGTGATTGCTGCGGCCAGAGGCGCAGGTTTACACGAGATGATTCTGCGCTTTCCCAAGGGATATGACACAGCCATAGGTGAAGCAGGAGCTTTGCTATCTGGTGGTCAGTGCCAGCGCATCGGTCTGGCCAGGGCAATCTATGGTGATCCGAAACTGGTGGTGCTTGATGAGCCGAATGCGAATCTAGATGATGTGGGTGAGATTGCCCTGTTGCAGGCAGTGCAGGCACTGCGTGCAAGCGGCTCCGCTGTGGTACTGATTACGCATCGCTCAGGGATTTTGGCTGTGGCCGATAACGTGTTGATTTTGGAGGGTGGGCAACTGCGGGCGCATGGGCCGCGCGATGAAGTATTAGCTGCTTTGCGAACAGTACAGCCGATGCGAGCACGAGTGGCCGCAGGGAACGTTTCGACAGCTTGTGACGGTGGCTAGTGTGCCAGAGCGGACGAGAGAACAGGTATTTGAAAATGACAGATTCTTCAATGCAGGACGCAGCAGCGGTCGTACTTGATGTCAAACAGGATTTGGGACGTGCGGCGCGTATTGGCCTGTTGGCACTGGGGATGGCATTTGTAGGTTTTTTTGCTTGGGCAGCATTTGCCCCGCTAGATGAAGGGGTGCCTAGCGCTGGGGTTGTAGCTTTGGACACCAAACGCAAGGTAGTTCAGCATTTGAGTGGGGGTATCGTTACGCAGGTGCTGGTGCGTGAGGGTGATGAGGTACAGGCTGGACAAGTATTGGTGCGCCTGGACGATGCGGTGGCTAAAGCCAACTATACCGATGTTCGGCAAGGCTACTTTACGTTGCTTGCCACGCAGGGGCGTTTACTGGCTGAGCAGCAGGACAAGCCTCAGGTGGAGTTTGCCCCGCAGTTGTTGGAGGCCGCGCAGCGGGACAGCCAGCTGCAGTTGCAATTGCTGAACCAGACCCAGTTGTTCAATGCTCGTCGTGCCCATCTGGAGGCAGATATTCGTTCGCTGAAGGAAGGGGTTGCAGGACAGAGGGCATTGCAGCAGTCTTACAAGAGCATGGAGCAAAGCCGACGGGGGCAGCTACAACTGCTGCAACAAGAGCTGGAGCCCTTGCGTGAGTTGGTTCAAGAGGGCTATGCACCGCGTAATCGTCAGCTTGAGCTGGAGCGTCAGCAGGCAGATATCCATTCTTCCTTAGCTGATTTACAGGGTAATGCGTTACGTACGACGAGCAGCATTGCAGAGCTGCAGCAGCGCATTGTGTCGCGCCAGCAGGAGTACCGTAAAGAGGTAGAAACTCAATTGGCAGACGTGAATCGCCAAGTTCTGGCCGAAGGAGAGCGTTACCGAGCAGTAAGTAATGAGCTTGATCGCACTGAAATTCGCGCTCCTGCATCAGGGCAAGTAGTGGGTCTTGCTGTGCAGACCGAAGGTGCAGTGATCCATGCAGGGCAGAAAATCATGGATATTGTGCCCAAGGGTGCACCGGTACTACTGGAGGCGCAAGTGCCTCCTCATATGATCGATCGCGTGCACGCTGAGATGCCAGTAGATGTGCGGTTTTCGTCATTTGCTAATTCCCCGCAGCTGGTAGTGGATGGACAGGTTGTATCCGTGTCGGGTGATTTGCTCAAAGATGAGTCGACGGGTATGAGTTACTACTTGGCGCGGGTTCGGTTGACAGGTGAGGGACTCAAGGAGTTGGGGCGCCGACAGTTGCACCCGGGTATGCCTGTAGAGGTGATCTTCAAAGGTGGAGAACGCAGCATGCTGGTATATCTACTGCATCCTCTCATCAAGCGAGTTGCTGCTTCCATGACTGAGGAGTAAGAAAGAGCATGCGCTTGAAGAAAACCATTGCAGTGGTATTGATGGCTGCAGGCTGGCACGTTGGTTGCACTGCGGCCATGGATCTGCGCGTAGCCTATGAGGCTGCGCTGCAAAACGATGCGACTATTCTTGCTGAGCGTGCTGCTGTGCAATCGGAGCATGAGCGTTTGCCACAGGCGTTGGCGCAACGTCTACCGAGCCTGAGCTTGAGCGCTGGAAAAAATCGAAACCATCTGGAGCGGCATTCACCAAGTCTATCAGGGCAACGAGAGGTTTCTCGGTACTACTACGATAGTAATAGTGCCACGCTACAGTTTCGCCAAGCTTTATATCGACCTGCAGTGCAAGCGCAGATCAAGCAAGCGAGAGAGCAGGTGCAAGATGCGGAATCAGTCCTGGATGCTAGTGAAAATGAACTGTTAGAGCGGGTTGCACAGAATTATTTCGATTTACTTCTGGCGCAGGTGCAGGTGCAGCTCAGTCGCGACCAAGAGGCTGCATATGCTGCACAAGTGAAGGCTGCGCAAAAAGGGTTTGAAGCTGGTGCAGGTATGCGCACCGATGTGGATGAGGCACAGGCCAAGCTAGATTGGGCGCATGCCCAGGTACTGCAAGCTCAGCAAAGTTTGAATCTGGCGAGCCGTCGACTGGCATTGCTTATGGGGGTGTCCTCGACGCAACTGATGCCGTTGGCGGACTTGGATGCACAGCGCTTTATTCCAAGAGCTCCAGTCCCTGGAGATGTAGAAGAGTGGATTGCGCTGGCGTACGAGAAAAGTCCACAGATACAGGCTTTGAGAGCGCGTTTGCGTGCCGCACAGCTGGAAGTAGATAAAGCCAGAGCTGAACATAAGCCGACGCTGGATATGGTGGCAGTTGTCTCACGGTCAGATAGTGACTCTGTAAACAGTGTCAACACGGTGTACAAGCAAAAGTACATTGGAGTGCAGCTGAGTGTTCCTATATATGCGGGCGGGTATGTGAACTCTATAGTGCGCCAAGCACTGGCAGAAGTAGAGCAAGCACAGCAAACACTGAATGCGGCTCAGCGGGATTTGGGGCATCAGGTCTATGAGCAGTTCAGCGCAATGACTGAGGGGGTGTTGCGCATTGCTGCATTGGAGCAAGCGGTCCTTTCTGCGCAGCAAGCATTGTCATCAAGTAAGAAGTCTTTGCAGGCCGGCATGCGCACGACGGTAGATGTGCTCAATGCAGAACAGCAACTGACACTGGCGCAGCGTGATTTGGCACAAGCACGCTACGCCTATGTGCTGGCACATATCAGCCTACAGCTGCTTGCTGGACAAGAGCGCATGGCGAGTGTGGATATGGTTAACCAGTGGTTGAGAGCTGGTGACTGAGGTCTAGCTCATGCGTTACCTTTTCATTCATCAGAATTTTCCTGGACAGTTTCGTCATGTTGTTAGAGTTCTGGCTGATGATCCGACGAATGAAGTCGTTGGGCTCGGTGATGTGCAGAACCTTAGAGATAGAGCTGCTTGGCACCCACGTGTTCAAGTGTTGAGCTATCAGCCACATGGTTACAGTCATAAAGAAACGCATCATTACCTTTTGGACTTTGAAGGGCATATTCGGCGAGGACAGTCGGTAGCACGCAGACTGCTCCAACTGCGTGATCACGAAGGTTTTCGGCCGGATGTCATCGTTGCCCACCCGGGATGGGGGGAAGGGCTGTTTTTGAGGGAAGTTTTTCCCGACGCTCGAATCGTTCAGTACTTTGAGTACTACTACCATGGTGAAGGTGGCGATGTCGGGTTTGATCCTGAGTTTCCAAGCACATTAGACGATCAACTGCGAGTACGTATCAAGAACAGCAGTCAGCTGCATAGTTTGATAGCGTGTGATCAGGGTATATCACCCATGAGCTGGCAGCAGTCACGTTACCCAGGGGAATTGCGAGAAAAGATTGCTGTCATCCACGAAGGTATCGATACCGAGGCTATCAAGCCTGATCCTCGGGCTTGGGTCGAGCTTAATGGGCAACGCTTGCATGCCGGGGATGAAGTCGTGACTTACGTCGCTCGCAACCTTGAACCGTACCGTGGCTTCCATACCTTTATGCGTAGCTTGCCTCAGCTGCAAGCACTTCGGCCTGCTGCTAAGGTGATCATTGTTGGAGGTGATGAAGTCAGCTATGGCAGGCGTTTGCCAGAAGGGCAAACCTACCGGCAGCGCTATAGTGCTGAAGTGCAAGGTCAAGTTGACTGGGGCCGAGTATTTTTTGTGGGCCGCTTGCCCTATGCCGAATATCTCTCGGTACTGCAGATCTCCGCTGTCCATGTCTACCTAACGTACCCCTTTGTGCTCTCGTGGTCGATGCTGGAGGCCATGGCAGCTGGCTGTTTGCTCATTGCTTCAGATACTGCACCTGTCAAGGAAGTGATAGAAGATGGCAAAAATGGGTTGCTCACCGATTTCTTTGACCACGATCGGCTAGCGCGTAAGGTGGCACAGGTGCTGGGTAATTTAGATTTATATAAGCCATTGTGCATTCAAGCACGTCAGACGATCGTTCAGCGATACGACTTGAATACCGTCTGCTTGCCCAAACTCCTGGATAGATTGAAGCATGGTGCATGGGATTGAGGCGTGCTCCAGCGGACGGCTGATGCTGCATATCTAGATAGAAGACGGCGCGGTAAAATTGCTGGTTACCCCCCAGTTACCATTTCTTTTGCATTTTTCTTTTTGATCGGACACGACCATGCCTTTGATTTCCATGCGCGAAATGCTCGACCACGCCGCCGAAGCCGGCTACGGCATTCCCGCTTTTAACGTGAACAACCTCGAGCAGGTGCAAGCCGTCATGGCCGCGGCCGATGAAGTGGGTGCCCCCGTCATCCTGCAGGCCAGTGCCGGTGCCCGCAAATACGCCGGTGAATCCTTCATCAAGCACCTGATCCTGGCCGCCACCGAAGCCTATCCCCACATTCCGCTGGTGATGCACCAAGACCA
>JAHAYB010000457.1 GCA_018384835.1 Comamonas sp. | reverse complement strand
TGGTCTTTGGCCCTGTAGACAAGCCACCATGTAGCTTGCAGCGGCCGTTTTTGTAGATGGTCCTGATTTGACATGGCGTTCCCTTGCGCGTTTTGGCGTTGCAGCACCCACTAGAAAGCTGTTCAGCGAGGTGCTAACCACTAGGGCGATCACTGAAATGCTGGGATCGAACGTGCAGGGGATCGTTTTTTTGCATATGAAGCCTCGGATGTAGATCAATCGAAAAAGGTGTAATCGCTCTCACCTTCAATGAAGCCGGGCCTTCAGCAGCCACCAATGCAATAGCTTGGCCTGCAACGCCAACGTGCCATCAGTCGACTCGGCACATTGCAGTACATGTCCATCATCTATTTGCACGCTATAGCTGACATGGCTAGCTTGGCCATCTCTTAGCTTGCGAGGCGTTTGCTTAGCAGTGCCGCCGAACAGCGCAACTGCTAGGGTATGGAGCAGAATTGGAGCTTCAGCGAACCCTACAGAGCATAGGGTTCGGGTTTGCTTACTTGGCACAGGCAGTTGAGGCAGCACAGGCACATGGCTAATTGTTGGTGCCAAGCCCTTGTTTTTCTCACGCTCTACACTTGGAATGGCAGTCCGTGCATCGTTGGTAACGGCCACAGCCAACTTTCTTGGTGGAGCCACGACGTGGGCGCGCAAGTACTCATCGCTTTGACGGTAGCGCTCTGCCTTTGCACCACACATGCCCTTAATAGGCCGCGTGAATACCTGCGCCATGGTGCGCTTGTTTGCTGGTTTGGGCAGCCTTCTCAATTTAGTTGGGCAAGCCGCGCCCCTGTGTGAGAGCCCCAACGTGAGGTAGAAGGGTTCTGGATTGCCTTCTATGCCATCCCTAATTACCTGCGCCACGCTGCTTTTCCACATTGGATCATCGGTGAGCTTCAGATATGCAAGCACCTCCTGCGCCATTGCAGCTTTGCGTAATCGAAGAGGTTGCACGACAGACACGCCCAACTGAGCCCAGGGCCGCTGCATGCTGGCGACAAACCTTGCGTGCCTGTCTCGCACAACTCCTGGCCCACCCATCAAATCAGAGCCACGCATACGCCCTTCAATCAACGGGATGACCAGCACATGCATATGCTGCGCAGCTTCGTCTTTATGGATGACTGCGCTCAAGATGTTGGCCTTACCAAACTCATTGGTCAGCCATTGAAGTGCAGCTTCAAAATATTGATGGCTAGGGTCATTCACCCCCACAGGCAAGCTAACTAGGGCTTCTATCAAACGCACTGCATCTTTGCGCAGTTTGGAAATTCCGTGCTTTGCCAGAACTGCTTCATAGCTGGTTTGCACAGCCACTGCGCTGCTTGCCCCTTGCAACACGTAATTCAGAACTTGCTTGCCTGCGACCATATTGGGAGCCAAAGGTAATTCGCGCAGATTGTGGCGAGCGGCAATCAGTGCTGACTCAGGGCCCTTGGTAATCTTGCCCAAGCGCAAAAATGCTTGATGCCGCTGAAGCTGCTGCACCACTACGCTACCCCTGAAAGCAGCTCAGCCGTGCAATGCACGGCTGATGCTGAAAGGAACAGGCTTGGCATGCGCACCAAGTGCTTTAGATGCCCAACACCTTGCGGATGTCCGCTACAGCCCAAGCCAAACGGCTATTGATACGCACAGGGCGCAGCGGGCCGTTGTCCAAGCAAGCCCAAAGGCGCAAAGTTTGCTCAGCACGGTTCAGATGGAAAGCGGCTTCTGCTGTTGTCAGATGCGAGCGGGTTTCTTCGCTCAGGCGTGGGGGTTGGAGTTTGATGGCCATCTTCGTATTCCTTCGTATTGAAGAAGATTGATGGCGTGACTTTTCCAGGCCCGACGAATATGAACCCCCTTCATATTCGTCTTTTTGAACTTGGAACGAGGTCAATGACCCCGTGATTTAGCAAACAGTTGCTGACTGCATACTCATGTTTGACGGCGCTTAAGCCTAATGGCCTGGGCCGATACACCGAACTTCCTTGACAAAATACCGGCGGTTTCAGATTCCTCTTTACCGTGAGCTAGGAGCTTTACGGTTTCCAGTCTTAGCTCTTCAGCAGATGGAATTTTGGTTTGCCGTTTGCGCCTCACTGCAGACTTCAATCCTCCAGTACGCGCACCTTTGCGAATGCGCACTTGCTTCGCTTTCATAGGCTGAACTTCAGCACTAATCTCTTTGACGATCATCTTGATCACCGCGCGATTGAGGAAAAACTGCTCCAGGTGAGGCAGATGCTCATACGGGCAGATAGACAGTACGAATGTCTTCAGCTCTTCCTCGTCACACCCTGTTGACTGGCAAATTTTGGCCAAACAATCCTTGTCCATCGTGAGCAACGCAGGCCAAACAAGAAAATTGGCCCGTACTTCAGGTTTGGCCATTGCGCGCAAATCCCTCGGTAGAAACCCTCTCACAGGTAAGTAGACTGGTGCGCCCCAAACTTCATCAGCGCACAAACGATGACGCACTTGCTCTGTGACTTCATAAATGGTCTGAGCAAGCTTGATTGATTTTTCATCTGTGATCTCGCTCACATGGGGTGCGCAAGTCAATGGGCCATAGCCAACTGAGTGCTGATTGCTCTGAGAAAAACTATTCACGAGATCGATGTCCTTTCAGTTTTTTTACCTGGATTGCCAAGCAATAGCCCAAAATCATCTTACATCTACCCTTACACACCTCAGAAAAACAAAAAGCCTGCTACGCAAAACATAGCAGGCTTTCCTTTATCCATATGGTAGGGCGTGACAGACTTGAACTGTCGACCAAAGGA
>JAHAYB010000451.1 GCA_018384835.1 Comamonas sp. | reverse complement strand
TCAGCAATCAGTACATCGTCAAAATAGGCCAGGCCAAAGCGGCCACCGCCGCCGGCAGAGCCTACTTCGCGGCGCTCGCCCTGCTCGGCAATCACCGTGACCGACAGGCGCACCAGGGGGCGCACATCGGCGGCCAGCGTGCCATCGGCGCGGGCAATCAGCACCACGTCGTATTCACTGGCCAGGCCAGCCATGACTTGCACAATGCGCGGGTCTTGCGAACGCGCCAGGGCTTCCACCTTGCCCAGCAGCGCTACCTTGTCGGTGCTGCCCAGGGTGGCAATCGGGTCAATATCGGGGTAGAGGCTGCGGCTGGCGGGGATTTTGGCCTTGGGGATACGCACCTTGGCGCTTTTGCCTGCGCTGCCAATCGCCCGCACGGTATGCGCTGCATCTAGCAGGCTGGCCAGAGAAATATCGTCTGAATAGGCAAAGGCGGTTTTCTCGCCGCTAACGGCTCGCACACCCACGCCTTGGTCGATGGAGAAGGAGCCGGTTTTGACAATGCCTTCCTCCAAGCTCCAACCCTCAGAGCGGGTGTATTGGAAGTACAGGTCCGCATCATCAACCTGGTGGGCGCGGATGGCGGCTAGCGCCTGGTTCAAATGCCCATCGTCCAGGCCGAAGGGGGTAAGTAGCAGTTGCCGGGCTGTGGCCAGGCGCTCAATAGTGGGTTCGCGTGCAATCATGGGGGCGATTGTAGGCATTGCGGACAGTGCAAGTGCGCTAGTAGGGGCTAGAAATCATGCTCAAAACCGCTATCGCGGGCAGCGCGTTGGACTTGGCGCTGGTGGCGGGCAACGGCCATCACAATACCCAGCGCCAGCCCTAACGTCAGCATGGCGGTGCCGCCATAGCTGATAAAGGGCAGGGGCACGCCCACCACCGGCAGCAAGCCGCTGACCATGCCCATATTGACAAAGGTGTAGGTAAAGAAGATGACCGCCACCGCCGTCGTCATCAAACGCCCAAACAGGTGCTGGCTTCTGGCGGCAATGATGAGCACCCGCCAAATCAGCAGCAAAAAGCACAGCAGCAAAAACAAGTTGCCAATCAGGCCAAACTCTTCGGAATAGGCGGCAAAGATAAAGTCAGTGGTGCGCTCAGGAATAAATTCCAAATGGGTTTGTGTGCCCGCCATCAAGCCCTTGCCCCACACCCCGCCCGAGCCAATGGCAATCATCCCCTGGATGATGTGAAAGCCCCGACCCAGTGGGTCGCGCATGGGGTCCAGCAGGGTGCAGACGCGGGTGCGCTGGTAGTCGTGCAGCAGATACCAGCTCACGCCATCCACGCATAAATCATCGGCGTACCACACCAGCAGGCCAATACCCACCGCCCCGACCAACAGCGGCGGCAACACCAAGCGCCAAGACAGGCCGGCAAAAAATATCACCCCCAAGCCCGTCGCCAGCACCAGGAGGGCCGTGCCCAGGTCGGGCTGCTTCAAAATCAAGCCCACGGGAAGCAGCAGCAAGGTAAAGGCCACGACAAAATCCCACACGCGGATATGCCCCTCGCGCTTTTGAAACCACCAGGCCAGCATCATCGGCATGGCGATTTTGAGCAGCTCTGAAGGCTGCACCACAAACCCTATATTGAGCCAGCGCGTTGCCCCCTTTTTGGTAATGCCAAACAGCAGCACCGCTAGTAACAGCACCACCCCCAGCAAATAGATGGGCACAGCAGCCACCATAATTTTTTGCGGTGGAATTTGCGCTACCACAAACAGCAGTGCCGCAGCCATTAGCATGTTGCGCCGGTGATCGATAAAGCGCGTCCCGTGGTCGTACCCTGCCGAATACATCGCCAACAAGCCCAGCGCCGCTAGCACGGCAATCAGTAGGAGCAGCAGCCAGTCAAAGTCCCAAAACATGGGCGCTAGGCGTTGCAAAATGGGGGGTTTATCAAATTCACCAGACATAGCTGCCGATTATCCCGTGCCCTGCCTAGCTGCTGGGGCTGCTTCTTGCTTTCAGTGTTATTAGTGTTATTCCATATGGCTACCACCCACCTGTTGTATCTGCACGGCTTTCGCTCCTCCCCCCAATCTGCCAAGGCCCGCATGGTGGCTGACTATGTGGCCCAGCACCACCCAAAGGTGCAATGGCTGTGCCCGCAGCTACCGCCCTCCCCCCGGCAAGCCATGCAAGAGGTTTTGGCGCAGGTAGCCAACTGGCCCAGCGCCCAGATGGCGGTGGTCGGCTCTTCATTGGGTGGTTACTACGCCAGCTATATTGCCCAGCAAAAAGGCTGCAAAAGCGCCCTGCTCAACCCCAGCACCCAGCCAGAGCGCTCGCTGGCAGCCTACATTGGCCAGCATCCGCAGTGGCACGAGCCTAGTCAGGCCATCTTCTTCAAGCCTGAATACCTGGACGAGTTACGCGCCCTTGATTGCAGCCACCTGCCCCCCGCAGGCGCAGAGCTGGGCATTTTTGCCACCGGCGACGAGCTGCTCAACTGGCAAGACATGGCCGCCCGCTACCCCCAAGCGCAACAACATATCGTGCAGGGCAGCGACCACGCCCTGAGCGACTTTGCCCAGCACTTGCCCACCCTGATGGCATTTCTGGATTTGGCCTAAACGCCTAAACAAGTGATACAGCATGGGACAATCAGCCGCTATGTACGTATTTTTTGAAGATGCCGGCAAATTTTTAGCTGGCCGCGTTTTATCGCAAACCGACACTTCCGCCCAAGTGGAGCTGGACACAGGCAAGCGCGTGAAGGTGAAAACCGCCCACATCCTGCTGCGCTTTGACAGCCCCGCCCCCGCCCAGCTCCTGAGCGAAGGCGCAACCCTGGCCGCCGAAATCGACCTGAACCTGGCCTGGGAATTTGCCCCCGAAGACGAATTTGGCTTTGCCGACATTGCCGCCGACTACTTCTCTGACCCGCCCAGCACCCTAGAGCAAGCCGCCAGCTTTATGGCACTGTTTGGTGCGCCGCATTACTTTCGCCGTGCGGGCAAAGGGCGCTTCAAAAA
>JAHAYB010000447.1 GCA_018384835.1 Comamonas sp. | reverse complement strand
CCAGTAGCCATAAGCCGCCCTGACGGTGCTGCCCCTGGCGCACCAAATGCAAGGCCAAGGCAGCACAGGCACTGGAGGTAATCAGCAGCACCGTGTTGATAGCGCCCGATTGCAAGTCCAAGCTAGCCTGCCCTTGGGCAAATACCTCGGGCTGCCACAGCCGCGCACCGGCAAAGCCCACAAACAAGATGGTGAAGGTCAGCAGCTCCAGCAGCACTAGCAGCCACACCACCAAGTCACCAGGTAAGTAGGTGGTATCGCTATCGCTGTGGGCAGTGGATACAGCCGATGCCGTTGTCGGCATAGGAAGAGAAGATGCAGCGGGGCTAGTCATAGGGCTGGAGGTAAAAAAATCAGACACGGAGCTTCAAAGCGCACAGGCGCACAGGCGCACAGGGGACAATGCTTTTTATCCTACGCCGACCTAGACCACACCCACAGCTTACAGGGGCAAACCCGTAGTCGCCCTATTCACAAAGGCACAATAGCGACTATGCCGCAATAGCGGCTATCGCCTCCTGCATACGCCATACAACACCTTTTCACTCTTCTTCTATCCATGCAACAAGATATATTGATTAACTGGTCTCCCCAGGAAACCCGTGTCGCCATGATTGAATCAGGCGCTGTACAAGAATTACACCTTGAGCGCTCTTTAGAACGTGGCTTAGTAGGCAACGTTTATTTAGGCAAAGTAGTTCGTGTACTGCCTGGAATGCAATCTGCTTTTATTGATATTGGCCTAGAGCGTGCCGCCTTTTTACATGTAGCAGACCTATGGCAGCGCCAAGAAAATGGTGAAACCCCAGCCACCATGCGCACCAAAGATGAAGCCCCCCCAGCCATTGAGCACAAAGTATTTGAAGGCCAATCCCTACTGGTACAAGTGATTAAAGACCCAATTGGTAGCAAGGGGGCAAGGCTTTCCACACAAATTAGCATTGCTGGGCGAATGCTGGTGTTTTTGCCCCAAGATGACCATATTGGCATATCACAAAAAATACCTATCCAAGAGCGGGACAATCTACGCCAGCAACTCCAGCAATTGGTACAAGCGCATACCCCCAAGGGAGAAAACACCGGAGGTTTTATTCTTAGAACCAATGGCGAAGAGGCCAGCGCACAAGAGCTGACTGAAGATATTATTTATTTGCGAAAAACATGGGCAAAAATTAAAAACCTTTCCAGCCAATTGCCAGCTCGCTCTTTGCTGCACGAAGACCTGAATCTACTACAAAGGGTATTACGCGATTTGGCTGGGGACAATACCTATAGCATCCGCATTGACTCGCAAGAGCAATTTACGCTGCTGCAACAATTTGGCAAAGAATTTATGCCTAGCACCGTAGAAAAGCTACAACTTTACCGTGGAGAGCGGCCAATTTTTGACCTGTATGCCATTGACCAAGAAATTATTAAAGCCCTGGGTAAGCGTGTCGATTTAAAATCTGGCGGCTACTTGGTGATTGACCAAACAGAAGCCTTAACCACCATTGATGTCAATACCGGTGCTTATGTAGGAGCTAGGAATTTTGACGATACTATTTTCAAAACCAATTTAGAAGCCGCCCAAGCCATTGCCCGCCAGCTGCGTTTACGCAATTTAGGCGGAATTATTATTATGGATTTTATTGATATGCATCTGGTGGAGCACCAGCAGCAAGTGCTGGCAGAGCTGCGCAAACACCTCCTGCGTGACCGGGTAAAAACCATGTATGGCGGGTTTTCTCAACTTGGCTTGGTGGAGATGACGCGCAAGCGCACCCGTGAATCATTAGCACAGTTACTGTGTGAGCCTTGCCCTGCTTGCGAAGGCAAAGGCAGCGTGAAAACTATACGCACGGTATGCTATGAAATTCTTCAAGAAATTCTGCGTGAATCACGGCAATTTAATCCTAAAGAATTTCGTATCGTTGCCCATCAAGCCATTATTGATTTATTCTTAGAAGAAGAAAGCCAGCACTTGGCCGAGTTAATGGATTTTATTGCCAAGCCGATTGCCCTACAAGCTGATAATATATTAAGTCAAGAGCAGTATGATAT
>JAHAYB010000441.1 GCA_018384835.1 Comamonas sp. | reverse complement strand
CGGCTTTCACGGGTTGCTAGTGAGACCACGAATGGCGTGATTATTACGGATACCAACGGTAAGGTCCGGTGGATCAATGAGGGTTTTACCCGCATGACTGGTTATGCAATTGGTGAGTTGCTTGATCGCAAACCAGGCGAATTGCTGCAAGGGCCCCAAACTGATCCGAACACTGATTTGACTATGACCCAAGCGTTAGCAAGTCATCATGGGTTTGAAGTTGAAATAGTGAACTATGCAAAAAATAGCCAGCCATATTGGGTCCGAATCAACTGCTCGCCATTACTCGGAACGCAAGGGGATCTGCAAGGCTTCATGGCCATCGAATCCGACATCACACAGCAAAAGCAGTCTGAAAAAGAACTGTTGCAGTTCAAAAGCACACTTGATCAGACACTTGACTGCGTGTTCATGTTCGATGCGAACGAGCTGAGGTTCTTCTATGCGAATGAGGGAGCGCTTCGTCAAGTAGGCTATGAAAAGTCTGAGCTTTTCACCATGCATCCTTACGACATCAAGCCAGAAATCACTGAAGAAAATTTTCGGCAAAAGATGGCACCGTTGCTTTCTGGTGAAACCGCGTCCATCACTTTCGATACGTTGCACCAGCATAAGAGTGGCAAGCTGATCCCTGTAGAAGCTTTTGTGCAGTTTGTTGCGCCAAAAAACGGAAATTCTCCCCACTTCGTGGCTATCGTTCGTGACATTAGCGAGCGAAAACGAATAGAGCAAGCACTGCTTGAGCAAGCACGTTATACACAAACGATCATCGACAACATGGTCAATGGATTGATCACCATTGATGCACAAGGCGTAGTCCAATCATTTAATCTCGCTGCACAGCAAATGTTCGGGTATGAAGCTCAAGAGATTTTAGGAAAGAACATCAAAATCCTGATGCCAGCCCCGCACAGAGATATGCATGATACCTACTTGCAAAACTTCAAAACCATTGGTGAAGCTCGCGTACTTGGCGTTTCACGCGAAATTCAAGGCTTGCGCAAGGACGGTCATCTTTTCCCTATAGAGATTGCCGTCTCCAAAATTTTGCATAACGGTAAAAACCAGTATGTAGGATTGGTCACAGACATTACTGAGCGCAAGCAAAACGAAGCGCGTATGCGCTATTTGGCCACACACGATGCACTGACAGGGCTACCTAACCGAACCCTGTTTATGGATCGTTTATCCCACGATATTGCCAGAGCACAGCGTGATAAAACCCTCGTTGGTGTTTTGCTGCTTGATCTGGATAACTTTAAAGTGGTTAACGACAGCTTTGGTCACCACCAAGGCGACATACTCTTGTGTGAAGTAGCAAGTCGTCTCAAGAGCCTAATTCGTGCGGGAGACACGATCGCTCGCTTGGGAGGAGATGAATACGCAGCGATCATTGTGGGCGCAGAGCATGAGGGACAAGTACTCGTTGCTGCTGAGCGCTTGCTTGCCGCTATGCGTGAACCTGTTTTGATAAACCAGCGTGAACTTGCACCGACAGCGAGCATTGGCTACAGCCTTTTTCCTAATGATGCAAAAGATCCCATGACTTTACTGCGCCATGCAGATGCCGCCATGTATGCATCTAAGGCTGCTGGTCGCAATCTTATCCATGCTTATCGAACTGAGCTGGGCAATATTTCCAAAGAGCACATGCACATACTTACGCGACTGCGGTGTGCTCTTGAAAGTAATGCTTTTGAGCTTTTCTACCAGCCGCAAGTTGATACAAAAACTGGCAGCATTATTGGCGCAGAAGCACTGCTAAGGTGGTGTGACGAAGAACTAGGTTGGGTTGCACCTGATCGATTCATACCAGTTGCAGAAGCCTCTGGCCAAATCTTACCTCTTGGCGACTGGGTCCTCGACCGTGCCTGCATGCAGATATCTGCATGGGAAAAAATGGGTATGTCGTTGCCTGTCGCCATTAATCTCTCTCCATATCAATTCAGACAACCGGACTTAATTGAAAAAATCCAGGCTGTATGCTCGCTCCATCGCTGTCCACCACACCTGCTAGAGCTGGAAATTACAGAGAGCGCAGCAATGCTTAGCCCAGAGCTAACTAGCCAGCAGTTGATTGGTTTAGCCAAGGCGGGATTTACTATCGCTATTGATGATTTCGGTACTGGTCATTCATCTCTTGCTCGCTTGGGACGCTGGAAAGTTCACAAGCTCAAAATCGATCGCAGCTTCATTGTTGAGATACCAGGTGATCCGATGTACGAGACACTAGTTCGTACAACTATCAGATTCGCAACAGACATGGGCTTTAAATTGGTAGCAGAAGGCGTCGAGACAGAAAGTCAAAGAGAATTTCTTGCCAATTATGGTTGTGAGGCTTTCCAAGGTTGGCTGTTTAGTAAGGCTCTACCTGCTGAGGAGTTTTTAAAATTGGTGCGTAAAAATTTAGAGATGCAGCTCTGATGCTTAAGGGCGCTGTTGCATTAAAGGGACGTTGCATAAAACCAAGTGCTGTTGGTTATTCTTTGTAATAGTTCTGCCTCCCCCGCGTCGTGATCAAAAAGCATAAGAAGAGGAACAGTGATGAAAAGTGTGACCCTGCAAAATACGGCTTTGGTCAAAGCAAGGACCACAGCGGCTGCTAGCTCGAGTGAGCA
>JAHAYB010000403.1 GCA_018384835.1 Comamonas sp. | reverse complement strand
CCCATGCCAGGACGTGTGGCCATCGATGGCATTGAAGCGCTGCGCGCTGCCATGTGGAGCTTTCCATCATTCAGCTTGGAAAACGTCGCCCAGCAAATGCTGGGGGAAGGCAAGGAGATTGGCTCTGAGTACGACAAGATGGCGGAGATCGAGCGTCGCTACCAGGAAGACAAGCCCGCATTAGCGGCCTACAACATCAAAGACTGCGAGCTGGTGCTGCGCATTTTTGACAAAGCCAAGCTGCTGTCATTCGCCATGGAGCGAGCGCATACAACAGGCTTGCAGCTTGACCATTTCGGGGGCTCCATTGCGGCGTTCAGCCACCATTACTTGCCACGCATGCACCGGCTGGGATATGTGGCACCGAACGTGGGAGATGTGCAAGGCAAATCCTCACCTGGTGGGTACGTCATGGACTCCAAGCCGGGCTTTTATGACTCGGTCCTAGTCCTTGATTACAAAAGCCTCTACCCCTCCATCATTCGGACCTTCTTGGTCGATCCTGTGGGTTTGGTTGAAGGGACCTACAACAACTCTACCAATCCCATTAAGGGTCCACTGGATACCCTGTTTTCTAGAGACAAGCATTGCTTGCCCGGCATCGTCACATCACTGTGGCAAGCACGTGATGAAGCCAAGCGCAACAAGAATGAGCCACTGTCCCAAGCCCTGAAGCTGGTGATGAACTCGTTTGCGGGTGTGCTGGGGGCATTCGAATGCCGCTTCTTTAACCCAAAGCTGATTTCTGCCATTACCTTGCGCGGGCATTCCATGGTCAAGGCCACCCGTGACTTTGTGGAGGCACGTGGGTATGAAGCCATCTATGGCGATACCGACTCCATCTTTATCTGGCTTAAAACCAAACACACGAACGAGCAGGCCCATGCAGTAGCTTTGGAGTTAGTCAAAGATATCAATGCTTGGTGGGCAAAAACCTTGAAGGATGAACAAGGCTTGGAAAGCCATCTTGAAATTGAATTCGACACCCACTTCAAGAAGTTCTTCATGCCCACCATCCGCGGATCGGATGTTGGCAGCAAAAAGCGCTATGCAGGGCTGAGTGTGGATGCTGATGGCAAGGAAGCCATGGTTTTTAGAGGGCTTGAGATGGCACGCAGCGACTGGACATTGTTGGCGCGTCAGTTCCAGGATGGCCTGCTCTCACGGGTCTTCAAAGGCGAGCCATACAAAGCGTTTGTGGCTGAGTACGTGCAAGCCACCTTGGCGGGTCACAAAAATGATGAACTCATCTACCGCAAGCGCCTAAGGCACCACTTGGATGAGTACGTCAAGAATGTGCCCCCCCAAGTCAGAGCTGCGCGCATTGCAGATGAATACAACCGGCGTATGCAGCGGCCCACGCAGTATCAAAACGGGGGCTGGATTCAGTACGTCATGACCCGGAATGGACCAGAGCCACTGGAGGTGCAAACCTCAGCCATTGACTACGAGCACTATCTCAGTAAGCAGCTCCAGCCCATTGCAGATGCAATCCTGATTCCATTAGGGGAGAGCTTTAGCAAGCTGATTTCTCCGCAGAAGCATCTTTTTTAGATGCCCACAGACCTCGATACGTAGTGCAGCATGAGTGTTATCAACGACGGCTATGCAGCGAGGCTGTGTGAAAACGCTTGGATTGGTGAACTTCAAAAATTAAAATTCACCA
>JAHAYB010000398.1 GCA_018384835.1 Comamonas sp. | reverse complement strand
GCAGTATGATATTATTTTATCATAAATAAAAGTTAAAATTACCATATAACCACATATCACTCTATATTTTTATTAACTACAAGGTGCTGCAATTGCTTGATTGGACTTACTGGAATGAAACCTATGGCGAGGCCAATGTACTCGCCATCGGCGGGCTGCTACTCGGCCTGGGGTTTGGCTTTTTTGGCCAGCGCTCGCGCTTTTGCCTACGCGCAGCGGTGGTGGAGTTTTGGCGGCAGCGCTTTGGCGACAAGCTGGCGGTGTGGCTGCTGGCCTTCTCCACCGCCGTGGTGCTGGTGCAGGGCTTGACCCTGCTGGGCTGGATGGACTTATCCACCGCGCGGCAACTGTCCTCACGCGGCAGCATGTCCGGTGCTTTGGTGGGTGGCCTGATTTTTGGCCTGGGTATGGTCATGACGCGTGGCTGCTCTAGCCGCCTGCTGGTGCTGTCTGCCAACGGCAATTTACGCGCCCTGCTCTCTGGCTTGGTGTTTGCTGTGGCGGCGCAAGCCTCACTCAGCGGCATTCTTGCGCCCTGGCGCGAGGCCATCAGCCTGTGGTGGGTGGTCGATGGCGGGCCAACGCGCAACGCCCTGACTTGGCTGGGCGGCGGTGCAGGGCTAGGCTTGGCGCTGGGGCTGGCCTGGATGGCCGCCGCCCTATTCTTTGCCGTGCGCAGCGGCTGGGGCTTCTGGAAATGGTTTGGCGGCATGGCCACGGGGGTGATGGTGGCCGGAGCCTGGTACTACAGCCACCAAGTGATGGCCAACTCTTTTGAAGTAGTGCCGGTGCAGGGCTTGACCTTTAGTGGCCCCTCTGCCGAGTGGCTGATGCACGTGCTGCACGATGCCAGCGGCCCCTGGACGTTTGGCCTGGGGCTGATGCCGGGGGTATTCCTAGGCTCCTTTGTCGGCGCAGTGGTGGGCAAGGACTTGAAGCTGGAAGGCTTTGGCCCCGGCTACAGCATGCCGCGCTACATCAGCGGGGCGATTTTGATGGGCTTTGGCTCCATGCTGGCTGGCGGCTGCGCCGTGGGTGCAGGCATGACGGGTGGCTCCATCTTTGCCATTACTGCCTGGCTAGCCTTGGTAGGCATGTGGCTGGGTGGGGGCATTGCCGACCGCCTGCTCGACTACCAACCCAGCACCAATAATGCGCCATGAGCATTCCTTTTCCTGACCTGTTTGCTGCCTTTGGCAAAAGCCTGTTCTTTGCTATGGCGGGTATTCTGCCCATCATCAGCCCGCTGGCATCAGCCCCTATTTTTGTTGATTTAACCCAGGGCTTGAGTAAAACAGGCCGCCATAATCTGGCGCGCCAGATTGGCAAAAATGTGTTCTTATTGCTGGCCGGCGCCATGCTTGCAGGCTCCTATGTGCTGCATTTTTTTGGTGTCTCCTTGCCCGTGGTGCGCGTGGCTGGCGGGATGATTGTGGCCTCCATCGCTTGGCGCATGCTGCATGCACCACCGGCCAGCGCCACTGATACCACCGAGATGGCGAATGCCCTTACTGAAGACAAGGCTCGCATCAAAGCCTTCTATCCCCTCACCTTCCCCCTCACCTGTGGGCCGGGTACTTTGGCCGTGACCATAGCCTTGGGTGCCAGCCTGTTTACCCGCCACAGCGTCAGCATCACCATGGCCAACGTAGCGGGCGGCCTGCTGGCCTGTGCGCTACTGGGGCTGTTAGTGGGCGCTACCTACCGCTATGC
>JAHAYB010000385.1 GCA_018384835.1 Comamonas sp. | reverse complement strand
GGCTCATAGTTGGCAGGGGGAGGTGGGGGACGTTGTTTTGCAAAAGTGTTGGGGGGTGCTCAGGTGTATTTGGGCATAGCAAGGCTAGCACAGCCACAACCGCTAGAGGGCTGCAAATTGAAGCACCCGCAGCAAAGCCCGTATGATGGCCGCTTTGCAAAAAATAATAGCCATAGAGGTAGTGATGGAGCGAACTTTCCCCCTTCCCCAACAGCGTTGCAGCGCCTTCGGTAGCGCGGGCTTTACCTTGGTGGAGTTGATGATTGTGGTGGTGGTGATTGGCATACTCTCTGCCGTTGCCTACCCCAATTACACCGAATACGTGCGCAAAGGCCACCGCGCAGAGGCACGCACTGGCTTGCTGCAAGCGGCTCAATGGATGGAGCGTGCCGCCACTGCTACGGGCAAGTATCCAAAAAAACTGCCGTCAACCTTAGAAGGTGTGCCAGGTGGGCGCTACACCATTAAGGTGGAAGGTGTAGATGACGATGGAGCCGCTTACACCCTCAAGGCTAAACCCGCCCCTGGTACTGACCAGAAAAATGACAAATGCGGCACTTTTACCCTGACCCATAACGGCCAGCAAGGGGTAGAGGGCGAGGGAGCCAAGCTCTCTGCTGAACAGTGCTGGGTGCGGTAATTGCGCCCAGCTTATGGTGTCTAGGGCAAATGCTATGAGGGTGCGTGAGCTTTGGCTGCTTAAACCCAAGGGCTGAGGGAAATTCCCAGGTTTTTTAACATTGTGCTTTTGGACAAGTGGTTAAAAACGTTGTATGCTGCACTGCAACATTTTTACCATCGAATAACCCAATAACCTGGAGCAATGCCTTCGCAAAGCGGTCGGTAAGCACTTGCCCTTTGCCCCGGCAGACACACTATGAGCCTGATACAACCTCTGCCCCAGGGGCCGCTGGACATCGTGGGCGATATCCACGGTGAGCTGCCCGCCCTTAACGCCCTTTTGCAGCACTTGGGCTATGACGCGAGGGGTCGTCATCCGCAAGGACGCACGCTGGTCTTTGTGGGCGATTTTGTCGATCGCGGCCCCGATAGCCCGGGTGTCGTGAGTCTTGTGCAGGGGCTAGTGCAAACAGGGCGTGCGCTGGCTATTTTGGGCAATCATGAAATCAATCTACTGCGTCACGACCCCAAAGACGGCTCTGGCTGGTTTTTTGCTGCCCGCTTACAAAGCGATTTGCGTAAATACCCAGGCTTTGCGCGTTGCCACGATAAAAGCGAGCGCAGCGAGATTCTGCGTTTTCTAAGCACCTTGCCGCTGGGGCTAGAGCGCTCGGACCTGCGAGTTATTCACGCTGCTTGGCATCAGCCTTCGATTGCCCAGGCTCGCGGCCAGCTTTTAGGCAACGCCCGCTTGGCCTACGATGCCTGGGAGCGCCAAGCCAGTCAAGCGGCTGAGGAAAAGCAAATCACCGCGCGGATGCAGGCTGAAAACGAACAATGGCCGCATAGCTTGGAAGATGACAGCCGCCGCCCTCCGTTCTTGCAGGCGCATTGTGACAATGAGCTTAATAAATCGTGCTTCAACCCCTTAAAAGTTTTAACGACGGGGTTAGAGCGCCAAGCGCATACGCCGTTTTTTGCAGGTAATAAGTGGCGTTTTGTGCAGCGCCATCCCTGGTGGGATGATTATGAAGACGATATCCCTGTTGTTATGGGACATTACTGGCGCAGCACGCAGGCGCAGCATCGCACGGAAGAGGGCTTGTTTGCCAGCCTCTCACCCTTTGCTTGGCATGGGCGCAAGAACAATGTGTTTTGTGTTGACTTCTCGGTGGGCGCACGTGCGCAAGCACGTAAAAATGGCAAAGATACCGAGCATCTGCGCTTGGCCGCCCTGCGCTGGCCTGAGCGCGAACTGGTCTTTGACGACGGCCAGCACCAAGCGACCCAGCTCTTTGAGCGCCCCCAGACCCAGACCCAGGCGGTGCAGCCTCTTGCTGCCGCCAACAGCAGCAGTGCCACTGCTGCTCATCGCGGCGCTACCCACTGCCCAGCCCAAGCCCCCAATAAGCGAGCGCCTTCCCACTCTTCCAGCCCTAGAGGTTAAGGCGGGCGCAGGCGGCTACATCAATCAGCGCCGGGTTTCGCTTTCCACAATCATGTCTAAAACATACACGTACTGCGAGGCATCAGCGGGCACTTGCTGGCGTGTATAGCGCTTGAGGCGCAGCACATGGCGCGTGCCAGCTTGGTGGCTATAGCCTTCGATGGGGTCATAGAACGCTCCCCACGCCCCTTCCAGGGTTTTGCGGCCATTAGGCTCGTAGTGGACGATGCGTGTTTGCAAGCACTGCATTTGTCCCATCAGGGGGTGGTTGCAGGCTTGCTGCTCAGGAGCCACCTCCAAAAACATGCGCTGGGGCTGGCCATAGAGCGCCTCGTGCGTCCACTGGCCTTGTAGTAGCCAGCGCTGGCCTTGGGCAAAGTCAATTTGTAACTGCGCTGCGCCGGGGGAGTCAGCCTGCGGGGTGTCTGTCCAGCGGATATGCCAGCTTTGCGCTTGGGGCAGCAAGGCGCTGACTTGTTGCTCCAGTTGCATCAGCGCAGGCTCGGGGCAGGCCATCAAGGTGGCGGCCAGAGGCTGGATGTGCAGCGCCCCTCCAATGGCGGAATTGGCCTGTGCATTACCAGCTTGGACTTCTTTGGTGTGGGCTTGGGTGCTGTAGCTGCCCATCAAACGATTGCACAAGCCTTGCACTGCCAACATTTGTTGCTGGCCATCAAAGCGCAGCACCAAGGCGGGCTGCTCGGGGGCGGGAGGCAGACCGGCGATTGCTTGGGCACTACTACTATTGCCACTGCCACTGCCACTGCCACTGCCATCGGCTGCTTGGGCGTGGGTGAGTGTCCACACAAAGCCCTCTAAATTAGGGGCAAGGTGGCGCGATGCCGATGCCCGCTCCTGTTCAGGTGGGGAGGTGTTAACGCTTAACTGCATACCAGAAGCCTTGTCTGCAACCGTAGGGTGTTGCGTTGTTGCTGTGGGCGCTTGCGTGGCGCAGCCGACCAATAAGGCCAGCGCCACAGCGGCTGCGCTGGCTAAGAGCGGGGTTTTTCTATTCATCAAAGCAAAGTCCGGTTGGGAGCCTCCCCTTTCAGGGAGATAAAACGCAGGCTACTCGTGCCAATGCTCGGCCACCCAGGTGGCAGGGCGAATATAACGAAAGCGGCGGTTGCGCCGCCCAGCCAAGGCATCGGGCGGGTTGCATTCGCCATGAAAAATCACAATCCGCGCATCCTGGGGCACAAAAGGTGGCTTCCAGAAGTTGGTCGGCCAAGTGGGAATGCAGTGGTATTTGAAGCTGGGGCACCACGATTCGGGCCAGTATTGCAGCTTGCCCTGCTTGTGCAACACGTCTGAGAGGTAAGCCTGCTCGTTACGAAACTGCTTGCGTATCGCTTCAAAGTGCGTGCGAAAGTAGTCCAGCACCTCGGGGTGAGCGCCCAGCTCAAAGCGGTACACCGACGAGTTACCAGTAATGCGCCAAGGGCGCTTGTGGTCGTGAATGATGAGAAATTCGCCGGGATGGGTAAAAAAATCATCCAAGGGGCCGGTAATGACCACATCCACATCCAGAAACAGCGCTGTGCCTTTGAGGCCATGCAAATCGGCGCTAAAGGTGGTCAGCTTGTTCCAGCCACGCTCGGGGATGCCGGGCGGCAGTTGTAGCGAGGGGATGGGCAGGCACTGCACCTCGGGGCGGATGCCCTTGGCATCGTCAGTGAGGCAGACAAAATTGAAATCGCCCCGCAAATGGCGGCGCACCATGGCGTACAGGCGGTTGATGTATTCGGGGCCGTACTTCGTGCCCCACTTCATGCACAGGATATGGCGCATGGGGTGCTCAGGCTTGGCCTTTTTTCAGCGATTTAGGGCCGCTTTTCTTGGCGCGTTTGATATTGCCGCCTGCCGTTAGGCGCTGGTTGCCCAGAATGCGCACTTGCTTGATTTCGGGCTTAGTGCCGGGGCGGCCAAACTTCACTAGCTTGACTTGGCGCGGACCAGCTTTGCGTTCATCGTCATCGACGGCATCAGTCTTGATTTTGTCGGGCAGAGGCCGCCACAGTACCAGCAGCTTGCCGATATGCTGGATGGGCGCAGCGCCTAGGCTGTCACATAACTGTTGGTACATGCTTTCGCGCTGGGCGCGGTCATCGCTGAAAACGCGCACTTTGATAAGGCCGTGGGCGTTCAAGGCATGGTTGACTTCTTTTTCAACGCCAGGGGTCAGGCCATCGGCACCGATGAGCACCACAGGGTTCAAATGGTGGGCGTTGGCGCGGTGTTCGCGGCGCTGGGCGGGGGTAAGTTCTAATTGAGGCATGGTCGTATTATGCCGCTAGCCTGTCATTGCTTGGGAGGCGATAGCACAAGTGCGTTGGCAACTGTATGCGCAAAAAACCTCTATGCAAAAACGGGTAAATGCGGTGAACTGGGCGGTGGTGGGCAGTTTGTCACACCTTTTAGCAACCAGACGTATTAACCCTTTTAGTGGGAGATATTGGAGATGCAGATGTTGAAAAAAATCGTAGCGCTGACGGCGCTGTCTTGGAGTGTTTGGGCTTGGGCCGCCGTGGATGTTAACCAAGCCGACCAAGCGCAGTTGGTACAAATCAAAGGCATGGGCCCAGCCACTGGCGGCAGTAT
>JAHAYB010000168.1 GCA_018384835.1 Comamonas sp. | reverse complement strand
CTTCACCCACTTTCAAGAGCAGCGATCCTGACCCGCAGGTCGGGTCATACACGGAAGCGGTACTGCTCGTCTTGGCGCTGCCAATGCCAATGATCTTGGCCATGATGCGGCTGACTTCGGCTGGCGTGTAGAACTGGCCCTTGCTCTTGCCGCTTTCCGAGGCAAAGTGGCGCATCAGGTATTCATAGGCATCGCCCAGAATGTCGTCGCCATCGGCGCGGTTTTGTGAAAAGTCCAGCGCGGGGTTTTCAAAAATGGCAATCAGGTTGGTGAGGCGGTCCACCATTTCTTTGCCGCTGCCCAGCTTGTTGGCATCGTTAAAGTCAGGCACATCGGCCAAGTTGTTGGCTTGTTTGAGTGGATCAATGATTTTCTTATTGATCTGGTCACCAATGTCGGACTTACCTTTCAGCGCCACCATGTCGGCAAAACTGGCACCTGTGGGCACCGTCACCGGCGCAAACGGCACACCGGCGTATTTATCGCTGACGTATTTGATAAACAGCATGACCAGCACATAGTCTTTGTACTGGCTGGCATCCATGCCGCCGCGCAGTTCGTCGCACGATGCCCAAAGGGATGAATAGAGTTCTGATTTTTTGATGGCCATGGGAAAGCGAAGGGTTCTTTATCGTTTTTTTAGCTCACTACTGCGCAGCACAAGTTGGCACTGGCGTTAGGTAGAAGTTGGGGCAGCGGGGCAGCTAGCTAGGCTGGCGGGCTATGTTGGCTGCTGTGCATTTTTGAGCAGCAGCGTTTGGCTGTAAGCGGTGAAATCACCCAGATGCTTGGTGATCACCGCTTCCACAATGGGCAGCTGCAGGGTTTGGTAGTCATGCACAGCAATATTGCGAAAACCCACCATTTTTTGCAGGCGCACAGACAGCGCTGCATCAATCCAGCCCGCTTGGGCCAGCAAGGCAAACACATCGCGCGAGCTTTGCGGCACGCCTAAGCGCTCTCGGCGAATAAGGTGTTGGCCCATATCGAGCGCAGCCTCACACGCGCGTTGCACATTCAAAATGGCGGCATCTTGGCGGGTGAAGTCGGTTGCAAAAGTGGTAGGAGACTTTTCGTATTCGTCTTTGGCGCGCGCCACGCAGCGCTCGATGGTGGCTGCTTTGTTGATCAGAACGTCATCGACCATATACCCTCCCTGTTTTTTGAATATCTTGCAGCAAGCCAGCACGCGCTTCATCAAGGGCCGTTTTTTGACTGAGGATGAAGCTCTCGTACAGCGTAGCTTGGCTGTCTTTGGCCCACAACTGCCTACCGGTGGTGATGATGCGGTATTGCATGACCGTGGAGGCTGCACGCAGGTCCAGCAAATCTACATGGCAGTGGGCAATATCAGCCAGCTGGCTGCCCACATCCCACAGCTTTTCTGCACCCAAAGGTTCATCTGCCAAAACAGCCAAATCCAAGTCGCTGTCTGGGCCTGCATGGCCTGTGGCTTGAGAGCCGAATACGTACAAGGCAGACAGGCTAGGGATGGCCTGTTGGAGATGCGACAGCATGGCTGCGTAGTTCATGGCATTCGCTTTTTTGTCGTTGTGCGCATTGAGCACCTAGGCCGCCTGAAGTTTTGGTCGTACAGGCACGTTACCTGCCATACGCAATTGGTCAAGGTAATCAGCCCACTGTTGTATTTGTTCGAATCTTTTTGCCAAATACTTGGTTCGGTTGTAACTCCGGCCATTGGAATCTTTGACAGCATGTGCCAGGTTGGCCTCAATAGCCAGTGGATCGAGATCTAGCTGATCGACCATCATCGTTCTGGCGCTGGCACGAAAACCATGCCAACTTTGCTCATCTCCAAAACCTAGGCTATACAAAGCCGTGCGCACCGAGTTGTCTGACATAGGGCGCTCATGATCCCTCTGACCAGGAAAAACATAGCGCCCTCGCCCACTCAAAGGAATCAATCCACGCAATAGTTCCACTGCCTGTTTGGGGAGGGGGACTATGTGTGGCTCGCCATTTTCTTTTTCCTGAACGGAGCGCTTCATCTTGGTACTTGGAATTTTCCAAAGTGCCTCATCCAAATCAAGCTCGCTCCACTCCATCATTCGCAGGTTGCCGGGGCGTTGATAAAGCATCGGTGCAAGCAAAAGTGCAGCACGCACGAATGGCCCACCTTTGTAGGCGTACATAGCACGCAGCAACTCTCCAAAGCGCTCAGGCTCAACAATCGCAGGGAAATTAGTGCCACGATAAGGGGTGAGACGTGCTTTCAACCCTTCCGTGATGTCACGCTGGGTATTACTTGCTGTAGGTAACCAATAGCGCCAAATCTGGCGACACAGCATCAGTGCTCGATCGGCTGTCTCAATGGCTCCACGCTCTTCAACCTTCTGCAATACAGAAAGCAACTCCATGGGTTCGATACTTTCCATCGGCCGTTCGCCAATGTATGGAAATAAATCTCGTTCCAGTTGCCGATGCATTCGCTCTGCATGACCAGGGCTCCAACGATCTACTTGCTTGCCGTACCACTCCAATGCAACAGCTTTGAATGTGCTCACAGCCTCTATAGAACCCTTTAGCTTTTTAAGCTTCCGAGCCTCAATAGGATCTTGGCCATCAGCTCTTTGTAGCTTGGCAATATCTCGTGCCTTGCGCGCAGCGGTCAGAGACACTGATGGGTAACTTCCCAGTGCAAGTTGCTTTTCTTTTCCCTCTGTTCTGTACTTGTAGAACCAACGCTTAGACCCCGTGGGAGTCACTTGCAAATACAAGCCGCCTGCATCTGCAAAGCGAGCTTGTTTGCGTTCTGGAGGGCAATTGGCGTTACGACACTGAACATCCGTCAACATAGCTTTAGCTCCAAGCGGGGGTATGAAATAGCCCATCTATCGAATGCAGAGGGGGTACGGCATCTCTTGTAGAAGGAGCGCCAACTCTAGCTTTCGAGAGAAATGGGGGTACAAGAAGATGCAAGTATAGAGATTTCTTGGTTTATACCCCCACCCATACCCCCTAGAGAAAGAGGATGTCAGCGAACAGCAACGAACTTCTACGAACTGCAAGCTATTGATTTAACAAAGAAAAAGGGCGCTCACTGAACTTCAATGAACGCCCTTGATCAAGTGGGTGGTGGAGCTGGCGGGAATTGAACCCGCGTCCGCAAGCCTTCGTCGGCCAGATCTACATGTTTAGTGTTCTGATTTGAGTCTCACCTTGCAAGCCGCGCAG
>JAHAYB010000003.1 GCA_018384835.1 Comamonas sp. | reverse complement strand
CCGGGGCGAGACCCGGCTAACGGCCTCAAAGCCCCAGCCGCCAACCACTACCCCAACAAATTCTGAAACGTTGAGATTCCGAAATTCTTAAAACAAGGACATCGCCATGAACGCAATCACCGAAGGCTGGCCGACCGAACACCACCATGACCACAACCAAGGCGTACTACGCCTAGTCACCGCAGGCTCCGTCGATGACGGCAAATCCACCCTCATAGGCCGTCTGCTGCCGGACAGCAAAGGGGTCTATGCCGACCAATTGCAGGCCATTGCCGGTTCGCGCTACTCGCGTGCGCCGCAGGACAGCGTGGATTTAGCCCTCCTCACCGACGGCCTGGAAGCCGAGCGTGAGCAGGGCATCACCATCGACGTGGCTTACCGCTACTTCGCCACGCCAGCGCGTAAATTCATCATTGCCGACGCGCCCGGCCATGAGCAATACACGCGCAATATGGCCACCGGTGCATCCACCGCCGATGTCGCCATCATCCTGATTGATGCCGCCCGCGCCGCCCAAGGCCAGTTGCTGCCGCAAACCAAGCGCCACGCCACCCTGGCCGGGCTGCTGGGGCTGCGTCACATCATTGTGGCCATTAACAAAATGGACCAAGTGCAGTGGAGCCAAGAGGTGTTTGAGCGCATCCAGGCCAGTTGCGCCGAACTGGCGCAGCGCCTGCACCTGCCGCCGCTGACTTGCGTGCCCCTGTCCGCGCTGACCGGCGACAACGTCGTCCACCCCAGCGGCCAAATGCCCTGGTACAGCGGCCAGGCGCTGCTGCCCCTGCTGGAAAACCTGCCGCTGGAGCCGCTCCAGCCGCGCAATGCCGCCCGCTTCTTCGTGCAATGGGTGATTCGCCACGAAGGCAGCAGCACCCAGGCGTTTCGCGGTTACGCCGGGCAGTTGCAAGGCGGCACTTGGCAGGTAGGCGATGCCGTGCAAGTGCTGCCCAGCGGCGAAACCGCCCATATCCGCGCCCTGCACCGAGGCGATGAAACCCTAGACCACGCCCTGCCCGGTGACAGCATTGTGGTGGTGCTAGACCGCGAGGTGGATGCCTCACGCGGCGACCTGCTCTCTAGCGTGGCTGCACCGCCTACCGTGGCCCGCGATTTTGCCGCTGACCTGTGCTGGCTAGACCGCCAGGCGCTGCAACCAGCGCGTTGGTACTGGCTGAAACAAGGCGCACGCACCACCCAGGCGCGTGTCACCGCCGTCCACACCCGCCGCGATGTGCAGGAACTGGCCAGCGTGCCCTGGAATGACCCCCTATCCAGCAACGACATTGGCCGCGTCCACCTCCGCACCCGCGATGCACTGGCACTGGATGCCTATGACGACGAGCGCAGCACCGGCGCTTTTATCCTGATTGACCCGGTGAGCCACCAGACAGTAGCTGCGGGGATGGTGCGGCTAGAGGGCTAGGGGAACCATCCAGGCGCAGGCGTTTCTTAGCACGTGTTCATACAAAAGAAAGGAATTGCACCATGCGCCTCTGGCACGCTTTTACCCCCCGCCCCCTGGGCAACACTTTGCGCCGCAGCACGGTAGCGGCGGCTGTTTTGGCCGCTGCGGCCACTTTGGGCGGCCAGTTCGCCAGCCCCCATGCCCAGCTTCCCGGCTGGCAGGCACAGGCGCAAACACAAAACACCGCGCCGCTGCTGGTGGCGGGGCTGCCTGATTTCAGCCCGCTGGTCGATGCCGTAGGGCCTTCGGTGGTCAACATCCGCGTGTCTGAGAAGGTGCGGCGCGGCCACGGCACTGGCTCTGGCATGGATGAGGAGATGCTGGAGTTCTTCCGCCGCTTTGGCCTGCCTGTGCCCAACCTGCCCCAAACCCCTAGGCGCGGCCAGCCCGATGGCGGTGATGCCGAGGGCGAAAGCCGCCCCAGCGGCGTAGGCTCGGGCTTTATCCTGAGCAGCGACGGCTACATCATGACCAACGCCCATGTGGTCGATGGTGCCAGCGAAGTCATCGTCACCCTGGCCGACAAGCGCGAGTTCAAGGCGCGTATCGTCGGCTCAGACAAGCGCACCGATGTTGCCGTAGTGCAAATTGATGCCAAAAACCTGCCCGCCGTGCATATTGGCGATGTCAACCAGCTCAAGGTCGGTGAATGGGTGATGGCGATTGGCTCGCCCTTTGGGCTGGAAAACACGGTCACGGCGGGCATCGTCAGCGCCAAGCAGCGCGATACCGGCGACTATCTGCCCTTTATCCAAACCGATGTGGCTATCAACCCCGGCAACTCGGGCGGACCGCTTATCAATATGCGCGGCCAGGTGGTGGGTATTAACAGCCAGATTTATTCACGTTCAGGCGGCTTTATGGGCATTAGCTTTGCCATTCCCATGGATGAGGCCATCCGCATTAGCGACCAGCTACGCGCCACCGGCAAGGTCTCACGCGGGCGCATTGGTGTGCAGATTGGCCCTGTGGCCAAGGATGTGGCCGAATCCATCGGCCTGGGCAAGCCCAGCGGGGCCTTGATTTCAGCGGTGGAGCCAGATTCGCCCGCTGCCAAGGCAGGCATTCAGGCCGGGGATGTGATTACCGCCTTCAACGGCACGGTGATTGACAAAGTCTCTGACCTGCCCCGCCTAGTGGGCAGCACCGCGCCAGGCAGCAAGGCGCAGGTGACGGTATTTCGCCGGGGTAAGGAAATTGTGCTGCCGCTGACCGTGGCCGAAGTGCCCAGCGAAACCAACAGCGCCCCCGCTAAAGAAGAACCCGCTAGCAGCGAGCAGGCCAATATTTTGGGTCTGGGCATTGCCAACCTGACGGCGCAAGAGCAAAAAAGCCTGGGCGTGGGTGGCGGTGTGCGCATCACCAGCGCACAAGGCCCAGCCGCCCGCGCTGGCCTGCGCGAAGGGGACGTGATTTTGGCCATTGCCAACCGTGAAGTTACCGATAGCAGCAGCTTTGACGCTGCCCTGGCTCAAGCGCCCAAGGGCAAGCCCATCAACGCCCTGGTGCGCCGGGGCGATTGGGCGCAATATGTGCTGATTCGGCCATAAAGCTGCCAAAACCATTGGCATGGGTAAAATGCGCTGTTTTGCCCAAGCTGCTCCCCACCGCAAAAATGGTGACTCCAAAGGGTGCGCTACCTCCCCTGGGCGCACCCTTTTTTGCGGCCCACCGCCGCGCTTTTTTTGACCTTTTTGGTAACTGGTGAATGAAACATATCCGAAATTTTTCCATCATTGCGCATATTGACCACGGCAAATCGTCGCTGGCCGACCAACTGATTCAGCGCTGTGAAGGCTTGTCCGAGCGCCAGATGGAGTCGCGCGTGCTGGACTCCATGGACATTGAAAAAGAACGCGGCATCACCATCAAGGCGCAAACCGCCGCCCTGCAATACAAGGCCAAAGACGGCCAGACCTACAACCTCAACCTGATTGATACCCCCGGCCACGTGGACTTTTCCTACGAGGTCAGCCGCTCACTCTCGGCCTGTGAAGGGGCTTTGCTGGTAGTGGATGCCAGCCAGGGCGTGGAAGCACAAACCGTCGCCAACTGCTACACCGCGCTGGATTTGGACGTGGAAGTGATGGCCGTGCTCAACAAAATGGACTTGCCCCAGGCCGACCCCGACAACGCCAAAGAAGAAATTGAAGACGTGATTGGCATTGACGCATCCGATGCCATCCCCTGTTCTGCCAAAACCGGTATGGGCATTGACGACATTCTGGAAGCCATTGTGGCCAAAGTGCCCCCACCAGAGGGCGAGCCAGAGGGGCCGCTACGCGCCATGATTATTGATAGCTGGTTTGATAGCTATGTAGGCGTGGTGATGCTGGTGCGCGTGGTCGATGGCAGGCTTAAAAAAGGTGAGCGCATCAAAATGATGGCCACCGGCGCGGCCTACGATGCCAACCAGCTAGGCGTGTTCACCCCCGCCAACCTGCCCCGCGATGCCCTGCACGCCGGCGAAGTGGGCTTTGTGATTTGCGGCATCAAAGAGCTAAAGGCCGCCAAGGTGGGCGATACCATCACCTTAGAGAAAAAACTGCCCAACAACGCAGGCCCGGCCAGTCAACCGCTGCCCGGCTTCAAAGAGGTCAAGCCCCAGGTGTTTGCGGGTCTGTACCCCAGCGAATCGAGCGAATACGAGCAACTGCGTGATGCGCTGGAAAAGCTGCAACTCAACGATGCCGCCTTGCAGTTTGAACCAGAAGTCTCGCAAGCCCTGGGCTTTGGCTTTCGCTGCGGCTTTTTGGGGCTGCTGCACATGGAGATTGTGCAAGAGCGCCTGGAGCGCGAGTTTGATATGGACCTCATCACCACCGCCCCCAGCGTGGTGTACCGCGTGGTCAAGGCCGATGGCGAAGTCATGGACATCGAAAGCCCGGCCAAAATGCCCGAGCCTAGCCGTCTGCAAGAGGTGCAAGAACCCATCGTCAAAGTCAGCCTGATGATGCCCCAGGACTATGTTGGCCCAGTGATGACGCTGTGCAATCAAAAGCGCGGCATCCAGGTCAATATGCAGTACCACGGCCGCCAGGTGATGCTGACCTACGAGCTGCCGCTGGGCGAAATCGTGCTGGATTTTTTTGACAAACTCAAATCCGTCAGCCGGGGCTATGCCTCGATGGACTACGAGTTTTTAGAATACCGCGCCTCTGACGTGGTGAAGGTGGATATTTTGCTCAACGGTGAGAAAGTCGATGCCCTATCCATCATCGTACACCGCAGCCAAGCCACCTACCGAGGCCGCGCCGTGGCCGCCAAGATGCGCGAAATCATCAGCCGCCAGATGTTTGATGTGGCCATTCAAGCAGCCATTGGTGCCAACATCATTGCCCGCGAAACCGTGAAGGCGCTGCGCAAAAACGTACTGGCTAAATGCTATGGCGGCGACATCACCCGCAAGAAAAAGCTGCTGGAAAAACAAAAAGCCGGTAAAAAACGTATGAAGCAGATTGGCTCGGTTGAAGTGCCGCAAGAAGCCTTCCTGGCCATCCTGCAAGTTGAGGAGTAAACCGCCCATGCACAACGCTATGCCTGCCATCACCGCTGTGGTGTTGGCTGCCTTTGTGGGCTATATCGGCGCGTGGTATGCGGGCATGGTTGAAGGCAATTTCGCCCTGCTCATGTTCCTAGCCACCGCCACCACCGGCCTGTACTGGCTGGCCGAAAAGTTCTACTTCCTGCCCCAGCGCAGGCGTGCTGCCCAGGAGTTACAAGCCCAGGCCACCGCCCGCCAGGCCGAGCTGGCCAGCCAGGGCATTGCCCAGCACGA
>JAHAYB010000276.1 GCA_018384835.1 Comamonas sp. | reverse complement strand
CTTTTGCATTATTTTTATTTTTGGCCAATTGGCGCAGGCGTAAACACCCCGCATTTTCCAAATTAAGCCAACAAGAAGCGTGGAGCGGTAAAGATGTAGAGGATTTATTATTCCTTGGTGTACTGGGCGTGGTCGTGGGTGGGCGGCTGGGGTATTGCTTGTTTTACCAGCCGGCGTATTACCTTAGCCATCCGCTAGAGGTGTTTGCCCTTTGGACGGGGGGGATGAGCTTTCACGGCGGCTTGCTGGGGGTGGTGGCCGCCATGGCCTGGTTTGCCCGTTCAAGGAATAAGCCCTGGCTGCAAGTAGTGGATTTGGTTGCGCCTTGTGTGCCCACGGGTTTAGCGGCGGGGCGTATAGGCAACTTTATCAATGGTGAGCTGTGGGGGCGGGTGACAACGGCAGATATACCTTGGGCGATGGTATTCCCCCAAAGCGGCAGTATGCAGCCGCGCCATCCCTCGCAGATTTACCAGTTTTTGCTAGAGGGCTTGCTGCTTTTTGTGCTGCTGTGGCTGTACGCGCGCCAGCCACGCCGCCCAGGCCAGGTGGGGGCGGTGTTTTTGGCCGGTTACGGCTGCTTGCGCTTTATCGCAGAGTATTTCCGCCAGCCCGATGAGCACCTTGGCCTACTGCCTCTGGGCTTGAGTATGGGGCAGTGGCTGTGCCTGCCCATGGTGCTAGCTGGAGCGGCATGGTGGTGGTGGGCGGGGAACAAGGCTCAACGGCAATAGGGTTTTGTTACTGCGCTATCACTAGAAATTTCCTAAAATCACCCCTTTCTTTTTCTTTACCAGCGTTTTATACGCCTATTTTAGCCATGACACACGTAGTTACCGAAAACTGTATTAAGTGCAAATATACCGATTGTGTGGACGTTTGCCCGGTCGATTGCTTCCGCGAAGGTCCCAACATGTTGGTCATTGACCCCGATGAATGTATTGACTGCGCAGTCTGCATCCCCGAATGCCCGGCAGATGCTATTTTTGCCGAGGAAGATGTGCCTACCGACCAACTGGCATTTATCAAAATCAACGCCGATTTGGCCTTTGCCAAGGGCTGGAAAAGCATTACCAAGCGCAAAGCCGCGCCCCCCGATGCCGATAGCTGGAATGGCAAGCCCAATAAAGTCTCTATGCTAGAGCGCTAGGGGGCTGCTGCTTATTCAGCGGTGTAGCAGCCGCTGGCTCGGTTGCAGCAACACTACCAACGCCCCCGCTCCTCCATCATTAGGACGCGCCTGGACAAAAGCCAGCACCTCGCGCTTTTGCACCAGCCAGCGCAGCACCTTGGCCTTGAGCACCGGCACTTTGCCCGGCGAACCTAGCCCCTTGCCGTGGATGATGCGCACGCAGCGCACCCCCGTGCGGTGGCATAGGCGGATGAACTGCCCCAGCGCCTCACGCGCCTCGTCGGTGCGCAGGCCGTGCAGGTCAAGCTGGCGCTGAATGCTCCAGTGCCCGGCGCGGAGTTTGCGCGTCACATCCTGGCCAATGCCGCTGCGCCGGTAGCTCATTTGCTCATCCACTTCCAGCAGGGTGCTGATGTCGAACTCATCGCTCATGGCCTCTTGCAGCACTTTTTGCTCATCCAGCTTGAGCTGTAAAGGCTCGGGCGGGGGCGGTGTGCTGGGCGGCTGGTAGTCGTTGCGCGGTTTGAGTGGGGTGACTGTGCCCACGCTGTTGGTAAACAGATGGCGCTCGCGCTCGGCCTGCAATTGGGCTTGTTGCTGGGCTTGCAAGGCGGCTTGCTGGCGCTGGTATTGAGCCTTGATTTCCTTGGCTACCGCCTTGAGGCTGTGCAGACCCTGGCTGCGCAGGCGGGTCGGGGGGTGCGGTAGCGGATGCGAAGGCGAATGTTTGTGCTGCCCGCTGCTCATAGCATCCCTTGCTCTGCCATGGACAGGCTGGCCC
>JAHAYB010000264.1 GCA_018384835.1 Comamonas sp. | reverse complement strand
ATACTTGCGGTACTCATGGCGGACAACCTTTTTGTAATTTAGTAGCTAGTAGCGGTGGTGTAGGGAGGGCTTGGGGCTGGTGTTAGGGCTGGCGGCCAGGGGTATTGGCGGCTTGGCTGGCATCAGCATCAGCGTTTGTGTTTGTGTTGGCAGCGCCGCTGCTGTTGCTGCGGGCGGATGGTTTTTTGTAGTGCGGATCCAGCTCTGGCGGCACATCGGGCTGCACCAAATCACCAGGGGCGGCGGCTTGGCCGCGCAGGCTGGCTTTCAAGCGATAGACGTAGGCCAGCACTTGCGCTACTGCGGTGTAGAGCTGCGAGGGTATGGCTTGGTCTAACTCAGCGTGGGCGTACAGGGCGCGGGCGAGCATGGGCGATTCGAGCACCGGCACTTCGTGCGCTTTGGCGACTTCGCGGATTTTTAGGGCAATCAAATCTGCACCCATCGCTACGACTTGGGGGGCGGCCATGGTTTTATCGTCGTAGCGCAGCGCTACCGAGTAGTGGGTGGGGTTGGTGACCACAAAGTCGGCTTCATGCACGCGGTTGACGGAGGCGCGGTGCGCCATTTCGCGTTGTTTCTGGCGGATTTTGCCCTTCACCTCGGGGCTGCCTTCTGACTCTTTGTGTTCTTGTTTGACTTCCTGGTGGCTCATTTTCAAGCGTTGCAGGAATAGGAATTTTTGCAGTGGCACATCCACCAGCGCCATGGCAAACACCACCAGCATGAGCAGGGCAATGCCTGACACAATCCAGTCGCGCACCATCACCAAGGCCATGGCGCTGGCTTGGTTGGGCAGTTTGGCAATATGGGTCAAGCCCCCGCTGATGTGCAGCCAGGCTACGGTGCCCAAAATCAATGTCAGGATGACGTTTTTAACCGCCGTAATCACCTGCTGTTTGGAGAAGACGTTGGTAATGCCCTTGAGCGGGTTGAGTTTGCTGAACTTGGGGCTAATGGGCTTCCAGCTAAATACCCAGCCGCCGGACATCAGCATCAGCAAGATAGAGACGGCGTTAATGCACACCGCCAGCACCACTACGCCCACCAAGCCCACGGTGAACATGCTAATGAGGCGCTCCAGCATCAAATCAGGGGCAATGATGCTGCCCCGGTCAAAACTAAAGTGGCTGGCAACCTCCACCTGCATGTGGTGCAGCATGGTCGGGCCACCAGCGAGCACCATGGCCAAACCCATGCCTAAAACGGCCAGGTGCCCCAAATCCCGCGAACGCGATGTTTGGCCATCTTCGCGGGTTTTTTGCAGCTTTCTAGCGGTAGCTGGGAGGCTTTTATCTTGACTGGATTCCATAACGGCATGAGAGGTAAGGTCTCATGCCATTGTCTGGATTTAAGCAGCGGGCAAAGCGCCGATAAGGCCGCACCATTGCCCGCTTATTAGCGCAATGGTGCTCAAGAATGGGCGCTGATGGGGCTGATGGGTGCTTTAGAACCCGAGGCTGGCAAGCAAGTCATCCACCTGCGATTGGGAGGTGACAATCTCCGCATCATCGGTATTGATGGCTGGCCCGTTCAGGCTGGGGCGATGGTCGGCGTTAATGCCGAAGGTGTTATCTGCCTCTTCCTCAGTCCTGGGGGGATTGGTGAAGCTGGTGCTGGCACTAGCACTTTCTGTATGGGCGGTGGCTGATGGTGATGGTGATGCCGCCGCTGCTTGCTGCTCCTGCTCTGGTGCTGTGGTGCTGCCCTGGCTTTCGCTCAAGGCGGCAGCCCACAGATCATCGGCTTGCTCGGCATCTACGCTGCTGCTGGCAGGAGCAGCTTGGGGCGCTGGTGCTGCTGTAACCGCTGGTGCTGGGGCGCTGGGCGTGGTTGGCGGTAATACCGCCCCTGCTGGCGCTGTTTGCACCAATAGGTCGATGAGCTGCTGCTCCAAACCAGCGGCCAGGCGCACCACCTTGGCAATGACTTGCCCGGTTAGGTCGTGAAAATCCTGCGCCATCATGATGTCGGTGAGCTGTTGGTCCACAATTTCAGTGGATTTTTCCATCTCCTCCAGATAATTCATGATGCGCCCCTTGGCCACGGCAGCCACGGGGTCGTGAATCATCTCCTGGCGCATACGCTTGGTTTCATCAACGATGGTGGTTTGCCGCTCTTTGGCATCATCTACCAAGGTTAGAACCTTCTCGGCAGCCTGCCCTGTTAGGCGGGCTATATAGCTGAGGCGGTCTTGCGCATCGGGAAGCTCTTCAGCAGAGTGCTTGAGCCTATCGGCATAGCCCAGCTCGCGCAAAGCATCATGCAGTTGGCGTGTTAGCCGCCCCAGCTTGTTATGCACTTGGTCATAGTCAGCGGGGGCGGAAGTAGCAGCACCGTCGGTAGGAGGCATAGGCTCTTCTTGCATAACTGCTTTACCCTTTTGATACAAGGGGCCTTAAAGCAGCCCTTGTTTTTTAAGTACTAAGGTCACCTTCTCTTCCAAAGTGGCTTTGGTAAAGGGCTTGACGATGTAACCAGCAGCGCCGCCTTGGGCAGCGGCCACGATGTCTTCCTTACGCGCCTCAGCGGTTACCATCAGCACGGGAAGGTGTTTGAGCTTTTCATCAGATTTGATTTCCGTCAGCAACTGAAAGCCATTCATGTTAGGCATGTTGATGTCTGAAACCACAAAATCAAACTTGCTGGCGCGTAGTTTTTGCAAAGCGACTACACCATCTTCGGCTTCATCAGCCTCGGTAAAACCGCTCTCTTTGAGCAGGTTGCGCACGATGCGGCGCATGGTAGAGAAGTCATCAACAATCAAAAAGCGAAGGGCATTGTTGGCCACGTGAAAGCCTTTCGGTCAAATAGCGAGTGAAAGAAAATTAACTAACCTGCCAGTGCTGGCGCAGCGGGCTGCGTTGCCGGGGCTGGCAGATTGTCCTGATTGTGCCCCGAAGATGGGGGTTGTAAAGTCTGTGGGGCAGAATCGATTACGTCAGTGGCATCTGAAGGAGCCACCGTCATTTGTGTAGGGTGGGTTTTCCCTAGAAGGCGTTGCTCGGCCTCGTGGGTTAAAACCGTAATAGTGATACGCCTATTTTGCGCGGCACGCGGCTCTTCAGGCAGTAGCAAGTCGGTGGAGGCCAAGCCTACCACGCGCGCAAGCATATCATCAGGCATACCAGCAGCCACCAGCTCCCGGCGCGATGCGTTGGCGCGGTCTGCCGATAACTCCCAGTTGCTGTAGCCGCGTACACCGCTGCCGTAGGGCGCTGCATCTGTATGGCCTGCTAGGCTGACTAAGTTTTCCACTCCCGCCAGCGCCGACCCAACCTCGTGCAAAATTTCACGCATATAGGGTTTAACCAAGGCGCTACCAATATCGAACATGGGGCGTTTTTGCTCGTCCACAATTTGGATTTGCAGGCCGTCGGGGGTGACATCCATACGGATTTGGGAGCGAAACTCATTGAGCGTTGCGTTGCTAGAAATCATGGCATCAATTTTGGCGCGTAGGTTTCTAATGCGTTGGGCATCTTGCTGGGCACGCTGGGCGCGTATCTCTAAGTCCTTGCGCCGCAAGGCTTCGGTTTCTGCATCAGAGCGCTTCACCTGGCCGTGGATACGTGCTAAGTCTGAGCCAGTACTCGGGATAATGTTGGAACTATTACCCGGACTAGTACCGCCTTGCATAGCCACCTTTAGCGGAGACTGGAAATAAGCGGCAATGCCCTGCAAATCCCCTTCAGCAGTAGAGCCAAGCAGCCACATCAGCAGGAAAAAAGCCATCATCGCCGTCACAAAGTCAGCGTAAGCAATTTTCCATGCTCCTCCATGCACACCATGCCCGCCTTTTTTGACGCGCTTGATAATGATGGGCTGGAGCTTTTTCTCGTTGCCAGCGCCTTGAGCGCCGCCAGCCTGTCCCGGAGCGGTTGCCATTTACTTGTTTCCCTTGACGTGGGCTTCCAGCTCTAAGAAGTCGGGGCGCTCAGAGGTAAACAACACTTTGCGGCCAAACTCAATGGCAGTGGGGGGGTTATAGCCCTGCATACTGGCAATCAGCGTGCATTTAACACAATCGAACTCTTTGGAGGCATCTTGCACATGGTGCTCGACCAGACTGGCCAACGGCTCTACCAAAGCGTAGGCCAGCAAAATGCCCAAAAACGTGCCCACCAGAGCCGAAGCAATCATGCCGCCCAGCACGGATGGCGGCTGCCCCACCGACCCCATGGTATTCACCACCCCCAGCACCGCCGCCACAATACCGAAGGCGGGCAAACCACCAGCCAAGCGCTGTAAGGCGATGACGGGGCGATGAGCCTCTTGGTGGTGGGTGTCAATTTCGCTATCCATTAAGGATTCAATTTCGTGGGAGTTGAGGTTGCCCGAAACCATCATGCGCAGGTAATCGGTCATGAAATCAACCAAATGCTTATCGGCGAGCAAGGCGGGGTATTTTTGGAACAGCTCAGAGTTGTGGGGCTCTTCTACGTCCATCTCGATAGACATCAAGCCTTCTTTGCGGGCTTTTTGCAAGACATCGTAGAGCAGCGCCAACAAATCCATAAAGCGTGCTTTGCTGTATTTAGCGCCTTTGAATGAAGCACTGATGGCCGCGATAGTGGCCTTGAGCACCTTGGGGGGGTTAGACACCAAAAACGCACCAAAGGCCGCACCGCCAATGGTGGCCATCTCAAAGGGCAGGGCTTCGGCCAAAACGGCCACGTTGCCACCGTGCAAGATGTACACGCCAAATACGCAGCCGAAGGCAATAAGGTAACCAATAACAGGGAACATGGTGGGTAATTGTGTCAGACTGC
>JAHAYB010000256.1 GCA_018384835.1 Comamonas sp. | reverse complement strand
ATCCACACCGAAGAGGACGGAACCGCCGTGCTCTACATCGACCGCCATCTGGTACACGAAGTCACCAGCCCCCAAGCGTTTGAAGGCTTGCGCGAAGCCGGGCGCAAGGTGTGGCGCACCAGCTCCATCGTGGCCACCGCCGACCACAACACCCCCACCACCGGCTGGGAGCAGGGCTATGACGGCATTGCCGACCCCATCAGCAAAGAGCAAATCACCACGCTAGACAAAAACATTGCCGAGCATGGCGCAGCGGCCTTCTTCCCCTTTCTGCACGAGCGCCAGGGCATTGTCCACGTAGTCGGCCCCGAAAACGGAGCCACCCTGCCCGGCATGACCGTGGTTTGCGGCGACAGCCACACCAGCACCCACGGCGCATTTGGCGCATTGGCACACGGCATTGGCACCTCTGAGGTCGAGCACGTCATGGCCACGCAAACCCTGCTGGCCAAAAAAGCCAAGAACATGCTCATCAATGTGGAAGGCAAAGTTGCCCCCGGTATTACCGCTAAAGACATCGTGCTGGCCATCATCGGCAAAATTGGCACGGCGGGCGGCACGGGCTACACCATTGAATTTGCCGGTCAAGCCATCCGTGACCTGAGCATGGAAGGGCGCATGACCGTCTGCAATATGGCGATTGAAGCGGGCGCACGCGCTGGCCTGGTCGCCGTGGATGAAAAAACCATTGCCTACGTGAAAAACCGCCCCCTTGCCCCCACCGGCGTGGAATGGGAGCAGGCCACCGCTTATTGGAAAACCCTGGTATCCGACCCCGATGCCCAATGGGATGCCATTGTTACCCTGCAAGCCGCCGACATCGTGCCGCAAGTCACCTGGGGTACTTCGCCCGAAATGGTGCTGGGCGTGGATGCCCGCGTGCCCGACCCCGATAAGGAAAAAGACAGCAACCAGCGCGGTGCTATCGAACGCGCCCTGACTTATATGGGGCTGGAACCCGGCAAGCCTTTGAACGACATTTTTGTGGACAAAGTATTTATCGGATCCTGCACCAACAGCCGCATTGAAGACATCCGCGCCGCAGCGGCCATCGTGCAAAAAATGGGGCAAAAAGTGGCGAAGAACGTCAAGCAAGCGCTGGTAGTTCCCGGCTCTGGCCTAGTCAAGCGCCAAGCCGAGGCTGAGGGGCTGGACGTAATTTTCAAAGCCGCTGGTTTTGAATGGCGCGAACCCGGTTGCAGCATGTGCCTGGCCATGAACGCCGACCGCCTAGAACCCGGCGAGCGCTGCGCTAGCACCAGCAACCGCAACTTTGAAGGCCGCCAAGGCGCAGGCGGGCGCACCCATCTGGTCAGCCCCGCCATGGCAGCCGCTGCCGCCATTGCCGGCCACTTTGTGGATATTCGCCAATACGCCTGACGGTAGCCCCCACTATCGCCACCTCTTACCCACGACCCTAAGCAGAGAGATTTTTATGCGCAAACATATCCTGGCACTCATCACCCTGGCTCTGGCTTTTACGCTGGGCGCTTGCAGCAACACCTGGACGGGTGTGAAAGAAGACAGCAAAAAAGCAGGCCACGCCACCGGCAAGGGCTTGGAAAAAGCGGGCGAAAAGCTACAACAAATCACGGAATAACACCGAACAAAAAAGGTATTCATCATGGAAAAATTCACCACCCACCAAGGCTTGGTTGCACCGATGGACCGCGAAAACGTCGATACCGATGCCATCATCCCCAAACAGTTTTTGAAATCCATCAAAAAAACCGGCTTCGGCCCCAACCTGTTTGACGAATGGCGCTACCTCGACCAGCCCGGCCAGCCCGGCGTGCCCGAATCCCAGCGCAAGCCCAACCCGGACTTTGTGCTCAACCAGCCGCGCTACCAAGGCGCAAGCATCTTGCTGGCACGCAAAAACTTTGGCTGCGGCTCCAGCCGCGAGCACGCCCCTTGGGCCTTGCAGCAGTTTGGCTTTCGCTGCGTGATTGCGCCCAGCTTTGCCGACATCTTTTTTAACAACTGCTTTAAAAACGGCCTGCTGCCCATCGCTCTACCAGAAGGCACCGTGGCGCAACTATTTGATGAAGTAGCCGCCTTCCCCGGCTACCAGCTCACCGTGGATTTGGAGCGCCAAGTCATCGTGCGTCCCCAAGGCGAAGAAATCCCGTTTGACGTGCAGCCCTTCCGCAAGCACTGCCTGCTCAACGGCCTGGACGACATCGGCCTGACCCTGCGCCACAAAGACAAAATCGCCGCCTTCGAGGCCGAGCGCCTGGCTACCAAACCCTGGCTGGCGCATACCCTCGCGCATACCCTCTAAAGTCCAATACATAAAGTACAAAAAAGGCATACCCCTGGGTATGCCTTTCAGAATTAAATATGCAAAATAATCAGCCTGGGTTATTTGGTCTAAAAAAGACCAATAGAGACTTTACACAGCGAGAAGCTTGGGGGAAAAATCAATTCAACTCTTCATTTCCTGCTGCACTTTGCTGCTTTTTATCTGCTAAACATTTAAAATCCAACTACTTATCAGTTGTTAATAAATGCTTTGTAAAAAGTCTAATTTCCATTAAAGATATTTTTGGCATAGATCCAAATAATGAGGATGCTTATTTTGCATTTGAATCTCAACATACACCTTATCAAAAATTTGTCATTGGCTCCTTACCAAGAACTGACTTAGTCATACAACGCGAAAGCAATGGAGAGTGCTTGGCAGGTTTAGAGATTAAGCTGACCGCACTACCTGATAACACCACTTGTAATCTTGATGAAAGCCTCTACGGAAGTGAGATTGTAGTTCGTCCAGATACTATTGTTTACTTGGCATGTAGTATTGCTACTAGCTTATCCAGTGAACTAGGCGATCTATTACCAAGTATAAAAATAAAAGACTGGTCAGAAGGAAAAGAAGTTCTGGCAAAAATTGACTTTATTGTTAAAGCGATAGAACAAATATCATTCCACTTAGAATCTAATCAAAGTGCTTTTTTAATACAGCCTATTTGGAAAACACTAGGCAAATCTCCAGAGCTTGCAGAAAATTGTCT
>JAHAYB010000154.1 GCA_018384835.1 Comamonas sp. | reverse complement strand
TTGCTGGTGCGCAGTGCGTAGTCATCGAGTTGCTGGCTGGCGGGGCCCACCATCTCCACGTAGTACACGGTACAGGTGCCCGCCAAAATGGCCAGCACCAGCAGGCCAAAACACAACGCCAGCCGAAAGGAGCTGGACTGCCACGCTTGCCAGGCACGGGGCAGGGGGTTAAGGCGCGGGGGCATCGATGCTGTAACCCACGCCGCGGATGGTGCGAATCAAAGAGGGCGCCCCTTTTTCATCGATTTTCTGGCGCAAATGGCTGATGTGTACATCAATAATGTTGGTTTCTGGCTGAAAGTCATAATCCCAGACATTCTCCAGCACCATGGCACGTGTCACAGTTTGGCCTGCATTTTTAATAAGGTAAGCCAGTAGTTTGAATTCGCGGGGGTTGAGCAGAATTTTCTCTTTGTCGCGATATACCGTGTGCGTAATTAAATCCACATGCAGATTGCCTATTTGCATGGCATGGGATAAAGGTGCTTGTGAAAGGTTGCTGCGCCGCATCACTGCCTCCAAACGCGCTTCCAATTCATTGATAAAAAATGGTTTGGGCAAATAATCATCAGCGCCTGCTTTTAAGCACAAAATGCGCTCATCAATTTTTTCTAAGGCACTGACAATAATGACGGGTGTGCTATTGCCAAGCGCACGCAAGGCTTTGAGAATGTCTAGACCATCTACCTCAACAGGCAGCATGCGGTCTAACAAAATGCAGCTCCATGGTTGAGAGAGTGCAGTTTTTAAACCGTTGCTCGCTTCAGCTACGTGGGTGATATGGTAGTTGGATTTTTCTAGATTGCTGCAAATGTATTGGGCAATACCAGTATCATCTTCAATTAATAAAATATTTTTCATTGAGCAAATAATCCCTGGGTACAGAAGGTACCACAGGGATGATTTTAAAGAGCTGGCTTATCTATGCCGGAATGTGTCTTCTGCGCAGTGAGCGTTGCACAAACTTGAAGATTGTCCAGCCCAGCATGGCTACAGTGACTGCCAGCAAGGTGGCACTGATGGGACGATCGATAAAGATGATGGGGTCACCGCGCGAAAGCAGCAAAGCGCGGCGCATGTTTTCTTCCACCATGGGGCCCAAAATGTAGCCCAGCAGCAGGGGGGCGGCCTCAAAGCGCAGCAGCATGAACAGGTAGCCCAGCACCCCGAGGATGGCCACCATATAGATATCAAAGCTGTTGTTGTTGACGCTGTACACCCCCAAGGCCACAAAGACCAAGATGGCGGGGTAAAGCCAGCTGAACGGAATGCGCAGCAGGGACACCCAAATGCCGATGGTGGGAATGTTCAGCAGCACCAGCATGATGTTGCCAATCGCAAAGCTCACAACCAAGCCCCAGAACATTTCAGGTTGCTCATTGATCAGCATTGGGCCCGGCTGAATGCCGTGGATGATGAGTGCCCCCAGCATGATGGCCATGACGGCATCGCCGGGAATGCCCAAGGATAAAGAGGGCACAAACGCGGTTTGCGCCGCTGCGTTGTTGGCGGATTCAGGGGCGGAAATGCCCTGAACGGCACCATGCCCAAATTCCTCTGGGTTTTTGGCAGTCTTTTTTTCCACGGCATACGCCATGAAGGCTGCAATCGAGGGGCCCACCCCCGGTAGCGCACCAAGCGCGGAGCCCAGCACCGAACCGCGAAACATGGCGGGGTAAGAACGCTTCATCTCCTGCTTGGAGGGCAGCATGGAGCGCAAGGTGATTTTTTCGACCTTTTGCGTATCGTCCTGACCGTGAATGCCGCGCACCACCTCTGACACACCAAACAGCCCCATGGCCAAGGCCACCAGGTTGATGCCGTCCATCAACTCTGGAATGTCCAGGGTAAAGCGGGCTGCGCCAGAGTTGACGTCGGTGCCCACCATACCCAGCAGCACCCCCATGACCACCATCGCCAGCCCCTTGATGGGCGAGCCGCTGCCCATGGAAGAGGCGGCCACCAAACCCATCACCATCATGGCAAACAGCTCCGCGGGGCCAAATTTCAGACCTACTTCTGCAATCGCAGGGGAAAAGAGCACCAGCAGCACCAAACCAAACATGGCGCCAAACAAGGAGGCGATGGTGGTGATGAACAAGGCAATACCAGCTTTGCCGTTTTTGGCCATGGGATAGCCATCCAGACAGGTGACTGCTGCAGAGGGCCCACCGGGCAAGTTCATCAAAATGGAGGCCGTGGAGCCACCATACTGTGCGCCGTAATAGACGCCCGCCAGCATCACAATCGCAGCAGTGGGCGACATGTGATAGGTCATTGGCAGCAGCAAGGAAATGGCTGCCAATGCGCCAATACCGGGGAGCACGCCCACTGCCGTGCCTAGAAATACGCCAAAAAAGCAATACCAAAGAATGGTGGGGTCAGAGGCTACTTGCAGACCCAGTAAAAGGTTATTCAGTAATTCCATGATTTACAGCGCTGGAAACAGGGAAACAGTCATATCCAATCCTGCAATAAAGATCAGGGAAGTGATAACAGCAATCGATATGGCCAATACGCCACGCACGCCAAAATGCATACGTTTTGGCAAACTGGCAATCAAAACAGCAATCACGCTGCTGAGAAAAACACCCAGTACATCTAGCGTAAATGCAAAAGTGATGAGTGCTGCCGTGGATGCGGCCAAACTGTCCCAGTGCACTTCAATCTTCTCGCCTTGGCGAAATAAGGCTGGCACCAAAATCAGCAAGCCAAGGATGCATAAAACCCAACCTAAAACGACTGGCATATAGCCCGGGCCCATACGTGCTGCAGTGCCAAACGTGTAGTTGGTGCCGGCAATCGCAAAAAACAGGCCGACCATGCTGACAAAGCTGCCAGCGAGTATGTCTCTTAAATCTCTTTTGAGCATTGAACCTCCGATGGTTAGAGGCGTTGATTTTTATGGTTGAAATAGCATTCAGAGCTTGTGCATACTACGTATGAGATCTATTG
>JAHAYB010000221.1 GCA_018384835.1 Comamonas sp. | reverse complement strand
GCCAGCCGGGCCGTTATGGCCACAGCGGCCCCAGCGCCCACCCTGGGCCGGGCCACGGGGCAGAAGAATGCCGTGGTCAAAGGCTTTTACGGCAGCGGTACGGAACACGACCCGCTGCTGGTGCAGTCCGTTGAGGATTTAATGGACATGGCGCGGCCCGAAGTGGGCATGAAGGGCTATCACTTCCGGCAAACGGCGGATATTGATTGCAGTGGCATTCGCACTTGGTTCGATATTGAATTGCAAGGAATTTTTGATGGCGGTGGGTTTACTGTTACGGGACGAGAATTAGAAAACCCTTTTTTCCTTTTTAAGAAAACCTACCCAGGGTCAGTCATTAAAAATGTGAAATTAAAAAATCTGTGTTTAGTATCTCGGGCTACAGAATCAGAAATTTATGATTGCCAATCCAATTGCGCTCTTGTAGGGGGCTTGACGAGGAGTTGTATGTTTTCATGCTCTAGCGAGGACAGATTATGCGGGAATGCAATAAATTCCGAAATAAAGTATTGTTCTGCTGGATTAAGAATAGTTGAATACCAGGCCGAAAAAAGTAAATTCTTTTCTTGTGTGGCAGGGGATTCCTTTTTTTCTGGCAATGTAATTGAATGCCAAATTCAGGATTGCTTGACAAATGTAAAAACAAATGAACGAAATGGTTTCTCTCAGAAAGATTTGACAAATTGCCAACTGGAAAGATGTTTTGTTTATGGCCGGACCAATAGGGAAGGTTATAATGGTTTTGCATCACGTATTTTGGATGGATATATTAAAAACTCTTTTTTGGGAATTATTAAGGATAGTTACTTTCGTTATAGGATATGTTCGGTATTATGGAATACCGCGAAATTAACCAACAACTACTCGATAGATACTAACCTTATAGACCGCGACTACGGCAAAAGCGATAAGGATGACCGACAAGGCCAATCCATCTCCACCCAATTAGCCACCCAACGATTTTTTGAAAATACCTTGGACTGGGATTTTGAAAATGTCTGGTGTTGGAACAATGCCAACAACCAACCCGCCCTGCGCCATGCCGGGGTCGGCGCCCGGCCAGCGAGCTTGCAGGCAGCGGCTGCGCCCCTGGCTGCACCCGCTAGCGATACCGACATGGCCGATTTGCTGCCCCAGCAAGTCAAATCCAATATCTGGCTGTAAGGCGCGGCGGCCATGCTTTCCCTATTCACCAATTTGGCTAGGTCGGCGGTTTCAGGCTTCAACCTGATAAAAACCGCAGGAATTTCGCTGGGCATCAAGTCCATCAAATACTTTATCGACAGCACTTTCCGCGATCATGCCCAGCCAGTGCCGGGCAGTGTGCTGTATTGCGATTTATGGGTAGCGGTAGAGCATTCGGGCATTTATGTGGGCGATGGCCAAATCTCCAATATCGTGGTGGATGGCGTAGCGATGGCATCGGTGGAGCGTTGCGGGCCGCAAAGCTTTACTTCCAAAAGCACCTTGGGCGGCAAGATTTATGTGTCTTGCGACAAGCATGGCGCAGTGGGCCACCCCTGGGTGGCGCGTGGGGCCGACGCGCATGTGGGGGAGCGTTCCTTTTACGGGCTGGTGATTAAAAACTGCCACGAGTTTTCCACCAAATGCGTGGAATATGCGGAGAATGCGCCTAACGATGAATACTTGGCGGAAGCGCTGGCGCAGCACGTGTGGTCATGGGTGCCCGGCAGCACCTGGGAGCCAACCATTGGGGTGCTGAAAAAAACCGCCCGCCAAAAGCTGGGTGCCACGACCTGGCGTTTATGGGATTGGGACAACAGCATTGCCAATAATCCGCCACCCGAGCCGGATTGGCAGGCACTGGCCGATGCATTGGCCCATATGCCTTTGAACCCGGAGAGCATCGCGCAAATCCGCGCGGGATTGGCCGATATGCAGGCCTACGAGGCCGAGATTGCCGATGAAAATATCCCCGACGCCATGCGCCAGAAGCTGCAGGCGCATACGCAGTTAATGGCGGATATTGCGGCCAAATACGAGGAGGTGAAGGACTTCCTGGCCCAATGCCCCGGCGCAGGCTTTTCGTATGCCGATTTGCAGGCCGCTGGCGGGGAGGACTTCGCCGCGCTGGCCCAGGCCTTGCGCGGCAATGCGGCCATCCAGGAGCTGGCCCGCAAAAT
>JAHAYB010000204.1 GCA_018384835.1 Comamonas sp. | reverse complement strand
TTGGACAGGCTTTCGGCCATTTGCGGCACAGGCATACCTACAGGCGTTGCCCCCAGAGCGGCCAGCAGCTTGGTACCTTGGCGCGAGGGGGCGCGTACTTTCATATTCTTCAAATCGGCCAGGCTTTTGACTTCTTTGTCACGGAAGTGCATCACGTTGGGGCCGTTAATCCAGGTGGCAATGGGGTACACGCCATTGAGCTCTTTTTTGGCCTTGGTTTGCATAAAGTCCCAAAAGGCACGCGAGCCAGCCTCGGCATCAGCGGTGATAAAGGGCAGCTCAAACACCTCAGAAGCAGGGAAGCGCCCAGCGGTGTAGCCAGGCAGCGTCCAGATGATGTCGGCCACGCCATCGCGCACCTGGTTGATGAGCTGCGGCGGTGTACCGCCCAGGCTCATAGAGGCGTAGATTTGGCACTTCATGCGGCCTTTGGACTCTTCTTCAATCTTGTTGCACCAAGGCTCGATAAACATGGTTTGCGCCGCCGAGGTAGGGGGCAAAAAGTGCGACACCTTGAAGGTCACTTCCTGGGCTTGTGCTGCTGCGGGCAGCAAAACGGCAGCCGCTAGGGCAAGGGCGAGTGGACGTAGTTGCATGGCTGGTCTCCTTGGATGGGTAGGGGTAAAAAGTGTGTTGGCAAAAAGAAGCACTAGATAAAAAACCTTTAGCGCCTGGCGCAGTTATATCCAGCCTGATTGCCCAGCTCAAAGACTAGCAGCTATAAAAAAAAGGCATAGCGAAATGCTATGCCTATAGGTGCAGTGTCTAGCTACCGAACTAAGTACGAATACCGCTGATAAAGGCCGGTGGCGGCGGCGAGCCATCCGACCAGGTGAGGATGTCGTAACCCGTGGGGGTAACGGCCAGCATCAGCTCCCACTGGGCGGATAGGCTGCGGTCTTTGGTGACGATAGTCCAGCCGTCGCGCCCTTGCTCTTTCACGTCGCGCTTGCCCAAATTGAGCATAGGCTCGATGGTAAAGACCATGCCTTCTTGCAACTTCATGCCCGTGCCTGGCCTGCCGTAGTGCAGCACTTGCGGGTCTTCGTGAAATTTCTGCCCAATGCCGTGGCCGCAGTATTCGCGCACGACCGAGAGGTTATGCCCCTCAGCAAAGGTTTGGATGGCGTGGCCAATATCGCCCAAGGTTGCGCCCGGTTTAACCTGGGCAATGCCCTTCCACATGGCATCTGAAGTGAGTTGGCACAGGCGTTTGCCGGCAATCGTGCCCTCGCCAATGATGTACATGCGGCTGTTGTCGCCATACCAGCCATCGTGGGTGATGACGGTAACGTCCACGTTCAGGATATCGCCTTTTTTCAAGGGCTTATCGTTGGGAATGCCATGGCAAACCACATGGTTGACTGAGGTACACAAATGCCCAGGGTAGGGCGGATAACCCGGCGGCTGATAGCCCACCGTGGCCGATTTGGTGCCTTGACGCGCCATACATTCAGCGCCTAGGCGGTCAATATCCAAGGTGGTAATACCCGGCTGAATATGCGCGGTGAGGAAGGCCAGCACTTCCGAAGCCAAGCGCCCCGCCTCGCGCATACGTTCAATCTCTGGTGCGGTTTTGATAGTGATGCTCATGGCTAGGGATTATCCCATGGGTGTTAGCAATCGTATCTGCTACGGCTGGATGGGCACTTGGGTACTCCCCCACACCATCCCCCCCGTACACCGCCACTGCCCACCCAAATCGCGCCTGCTGGTAATAGCCTGAAAACCCGCCGCCTGCAAAATGCCCTGCACCGCCTCGGCCTGGTTCCAGCCATGTTCTAGCAGCAGCCAGCCGCCTGCTTCTAAGTGGGCAGGCGCTTGGGTGGCAATGCGGCGGATGTCCTCCAGCCCATCAGCGCCACTGGTGAGCGCTTGGCGTGGCTCGTGGTGCAGGGCGGGGAGGTGGGGGTCATCCTCGCGGATATAGGGCGGGTTGCTGACGATAAGGTCAAACCTGCCCTGTACCTGTTCCAGCCAGGACGATTGCACACACTGCACCGGCAGTTGCAGGCGCTGGGCGTTGGCGCTGGCCACTTCCAGCGCGGCGGCGCTGGCATCTACGGCGGTTACGCTGGCCTGGGGGCGCTGGCTTTGGATGGCCAGGGCAATCGCGCCGCTACCTGTGCCCAGGTCGGCCACGCGGGCAGGGCTGGCGGGAGGGAGCAACTCTAGAGCCCATTCCCCCAGGGTTTCGGTATCAGGACGAGGATCCAGGACGCGCTTATCGACTTGCAGGGGCAGGCCAAAAAACTCTTTTTCGCCGGTGAGGTAGGCCATCGGCTCGCCCTGCAAGCGGCGCTGGCACAGGGCTTGAAAGTTTGCGGCTTGGGTGGCAGTTAGGCACTCATCGTCATGCGTGAGTAGCCAAGCGCGGTCTTGGGGGCTGCGCCCCAGACAGTGCAATAGCAGCATTTGTGCCTCTAACCGAGGCAGCTTCTGCTGCGCCGCCCAGCGCAGAGCAGCAGATAAGCACTTGTTTTCCTGAGAGAAAAATTCTTGCATGGTTTTATATATAAATAAGTAATTTGAAAACAATAAAAAAGACGTTTTGGTTTTAATGATTTTTTCTTAGCATTGGCGCATTCTTTATCCAGACCATTGGTTTGCCACCCACTTTTAACCCGTCACAAGGAATTTGCCATGAGCCGCCTGCCCATTCTCACCCCCGACACCGCCCCCGCTGCTGCCCAGCCCCGTTTGCAAACCGCCCTCAAGGCCAACGGTTTTCTGCCCAATCTGCTGGGCGTACTGGCCAATGCCCCCGAGGCGCTGGAAATGTACCAAGAAGTCGGTGCCATCAACGCCCGCACCACCCTCACCCCCGGCGAGCGCGAGGTGGTGCAAATCACCGCAGCGGTCAGCAATGGCTGCGGCTTTTGCGTAGCAGGCCACACCGCGCTGACGCAGAAGAAAAAACTCCTGCCCGACGATGTGCTGCACGCCCTGCGCCACACCCAGGCGATTGACGATACCCGCTTGCAGCAACTGGCCTCTTTCACCCTGGCCGTGCTGGCGCACAAAGGCAATGTGCCTGATGCCGATTGGCAAGGCTTTCTGGCCGCTGGCTACACCCAGCAGCAGGCGCTGGAAGTGGTGCTGGGCCTGGCGCTAGCCACCCTGTGCAACTACGCCAACAACCTCTCGCGCACCCCCATTAACGCTGAATTACAGCCCTACGCCCTGCCCACCGACGTGGCCGAGCCCGAGCCTGCCTTGGCTTAAATGGGCTGAAAACCCCCTTGCCGTTTTAACTGCCTTGAGCACTGCCTTATGACCACCCTGCCCCCCACCGCTAGTTTTGCCACCGACTGCACCAGCAGCGCCGCTGCCTTTGCCCAGTTGC
>JAHAYB010000202.1 GCA_018384835.1 Comamonas sp. | reverse complement strand
CACTACACCAGCGTGCCCAACATCCTGAAGGTGCTCAACCCGCTGCTGCTCGACGAGCTGCGCGCGCAACTGGAGGCCGCAGGCGGCAGCCGCCAAAAGCTGCTGAACCTGCGCAAGCGCATCGCGCGCATCCGCGTGCTCGACCCGGCCTGCGGATCGGGCAACTTCCTGGTCATCGCCTACAAGCAGTTGCGCGCCATCGAGGCTGAAGTCAACCAGCGCCGGGGCGAGGCGGGGCGCGCCAGCGACATCCCGCTGACCAACTTTCGCGGCATCGAGCTGCGCAGCTTCCCCGCCGAGATCGCGCGGCTGGCGCTGATCATTGCCGAGTACCAGTGCGACGTGCTGCACCGGGGGCAGAAGGAGGCGCTGGAGGTATTCCTGCCGCTGGATGCACAGAACTGGATCGTCTGTGGCAATGCGCTGCGGCTCGATTGGCTGAGCGTGTGCCCACCGACGGGGACGGGCGTGCGGGTGACGGCGCATGACTTGTTCGAGACGCCGCTCGATCAGGCGGAGATCGATTTCGAGAATGAGGGCGGGGAGACGTTCATTTGCGGCAATCCGCCGTATCTGGGCTCCACCTGGCAGGACGCGGGGCAAAAAGCCGACCTGCAGGCCATTTTCGACGGACGCGTGAAGAGCTGGAAGTCGCTCGACTACGTGGCCGGCTGGTTCATGAAGGCGGCGGATTTTTGCGCGCGCAACGAGGCGGTGGCGGCCTTCGTTTCCACCAACTCCATTTGCCAGGGGCAGCAGGTGCCTATTTTGTGGCCCGCGATTTTCAGCACGGGCTGCCAGATCCAATTCGCCCACACGTCCTTCAAGTGGGCCAACCTGGCCAGCCACAACGCCGGGGTCACCGTGGCCATCGTCGGCATCACGGCGCAGCCGCGTCTGCCCCGGCGTCTGTACCTACTGGCAGGCAGAGACGACGAAGTGGGTGTGAAAGAGGTGGAGCATATAAATGCTTATTTGGTGTCCGGACCAAATATTATTGTTGAGAAGATAAATCAACCACTTGATGATCGTGGAATCATGGATGCGGGTGGAAAGCCTGTGGATGGCGGGAATTTGTTTCTAAACGCAGAGGAAAAGAGTGCTCTGTTAATGCGCCAACCAACTGCTGGTAAATTCATAAAAAAAGCCTACGGGGCAAGCGAATATATTCGCGGAGACGTGCGGTATTGTCTCTGGATTGAGGATGGAGATGTGCAAGGAGCTAGGTCAATACCAGAAATCGCTGCTCGATTGCAGAAAGTGGCAGAAGCAAGAAGCAATAGCCCAAAGTTGGCAACAAGGAAGGGCTCTGCGTGGCCTCAACGGTTTGAAGAGGTAAAACAAACGGGCAGAGAAGTTATCACCATTGTGCCAAAGGTATCTTCTGAATCACGCGATTTCTTGCCAGTTGGCTTGCTTCCGCTGGGCTCAATCATTACTGACTTGGCTTTCGCCCTCTACGACGCTCCCCTGTGGAACATGGCCCTGATCGCTTCCCGCCTGCACCTGGTCTGGATCGCCACGGTCTGCGGCAAGCTGAAAACCGATTTCCGCTATTCCAACACCCTCGGCTGGAACACCTTCCCCGTCCCGCTGCTGACCGAGCAGATGCAGGCCGACCTGACCGAGTGCGCCGAAAACATCCTGCTGGCGCGCGAGGCGCACTTTCCCGCCACCATCGCCGACCTCTACGACCCCGAGGCCATGCCCGACAACCTGCGCGCCGCCCACGAGCGCAATGACGAGGTGATCGAGCGCATCTACATCGGCCGCAGGTTCAGGAACGACACCGAACGGCTGGAAAAGCTTTTCGAGCTGTACACGCAGATGGCAGCCAGGCAGCCAGCCACTCCAGCACGCAAAACCACAACCCGACGCACCACGCGATGACCATCTCGCCAGCCTTTCAGCCCGCATACGACTTTTCTGACGATTTGCAGCCGACCGTTTTAGCTACCGGCGCGGTCGAAATGGTTTTCTCTGATGGGCAACGTTGCCAGGGCACTGGTGACTGGGTCTTGATCGTGCAGCCCAGGCCGAAAATTCTGCTGAGAGTCAAACTGCCTGATGCTGTCATTGCGTCTGGGCTTTTGGATTTTCGTGACGATGACGATCTGAAAGTTTTTTATAGAAGCAAAGAAATTAAAGGATTTCTGAAAAAACGCCTATTTTGGTCGCAAGAGTTTTCGGAATTTTTCTGGGTGCCAGAATCCTTGCCGTATGAAGAAGGTGAGATGGATGATGCATGCACGACGCATGTCATTTCGCACGTTTTTAATTTTCCTGATTTCTCCGGGGAATGCCGTGGCCGCAAGGTGGCGCCTCCGGGGCACAAAACGCTGCTGCTCGAATGTGAGGAGTGGCGTATTGCGCTGCAATCGCTGGCGGGCGACGCAACCGTCGTGGGATGGAACAGGGCAAGGAAGGAAGAACGATGCAGCCTGACCCATGTCTTGAAACTTGAAAGAATTGATGGCAAGCCGTTCAGCGGCGAGGCAGCCAGTGAGCACCTTTGGTTGTTGTCCTGGTTTTTGTCATTTGCAGTGGGAAGGGATTGTTCAGCCGTGTGCCATGTCGGCTTTGGGCATGATGGCGAAACAGTGTGGCGGTCTTTCCATAGTCCGGAAGCGCCCAGCGCGCCGCAGACGTGGTTCCACGAGCACCATGGTGACATGCTGGAGGAGCTGTTTCCACTGTTCGCTAAATATTGGCGCGGCTCCGACGAGGCGGCGATGACGCTGCGGCGTGCGATCCATTGGTACACGCAGGCGAATACCGATGGCAAGAAGCCCAGCATCTATACCAGCATCATTGTTTCGCAAGCTGCATTGGAGTTGTTGGCTTGGCAATATTTGGTGAAAGATGGAAGGCTTATATTGGAATCAGATGATAATAAATTTGGCGCATCTGGAAAAATACGCCTGATGTTAAAAATTTTTGGTATTCCCTTGGGGTTTAATAAATTGACTTTAGGACTGACTTCTCGATATAAAAAATTGAAGTGGGAAGATCAGGTTCATGCGATGGTCGTTGTGCGCAATTCTCTTGTTCACCCAAAAGCCCAAGAGGACTTTACGGATTGCCTGATTGACGCATGGAAACTTGGATTGCACTATACCGAATTGACCATACTTTTTCTATGCGGATATCAAGGAAAGTATCAGGATAGATTGCATGCAGGCCACGGTCAAACAAAGCCCCGCAGGGTGCCTTGGCATAAAGCTCAAGGC